>JANOBL010000294.1:0-11135 GCA_031411635.1 Betaproteobacteria bacterium | reverse complement strand
CATGCCGCCAAGGACAAGCCATGCATGCACACCATTCCATTTGCGCCACCGCGCTGGCCGCCTTGCTGACCTTGCCCGCAGCGGCCGCGGTAGAGGGCATCACCGACAGCGAGATCCGCATCGGCATGGTCAACGTGCAGTCCGGCCCGGCCGCCGGCCTGGGCAAGGGCATGCTGCAAGGCGCGATGGCGGTATTCACCGAGGTCAACGCCAAGGGGGGAGTGCACGGCCGCAAGATCAACCTGATGGTGGCCGACGATGGCTACGAGCCCGACAAGGCGGTGGACGAGACGCTGAAGATGATCGAGCAGCACAAGGTGTTTTCGCTGTTCGGCTATGTGGGCACACCCACCGCCAATGCGGTGCTGCCGATCGTCAAGGAAATGGACGTGCCGCTGGTGGGCGCGTTTACCGGCACGATGTCCTTGCGCTCACCGGTGACCCGGCAGGTGTTCAATGTGCGCGCCAGCTACGACGACGAGTCTGAAATGCTGGTGGCGCACTTTCTGGAAAAAGGCGCCAAGACGGTGGCGGTGTTCCACCAGGACGACGGCTTTGGCGCGGCGGTGCTGTCGGGCACCGAAAAGGCGCTTAAAAAGCGCGGCATGGTGGTGGCCACCAAGAGCAACTTCCAGCGCAATACGCTGGCCATCAAGACCGGCCTGGCGGCGATGCTGGAGGCCAAGCCCGACGCGATCGTGATGGTGGGGCCGTACGCGCCGCTGGCCGCGTTCATCAAAGAAGCGCGGGCGGCGGGCCTCAAATCGCAGCTCGCCACGGTGTCGTTTGTCGGCACCGACAACCTGGTGGCCGAGATCGGCAAGGCCGGAGACGGGGTGTTGATCTCGCAGGTGGTGCCGTTTCCGGCCGATGACAACGCGGCCGCCGCCAAGGATTGCCGCGACCTGATCAACCGCCATGCCGGCGGTGCCAAGCTGGGCTTTGTCAATTTTGAAGGCTGCTTGACCGCCCGCTTGATGGTGCGGGCGCTGGAAGGCGCTGGCAAAGAGCCCACCCGCGCCAGTCTGGTGGCGGCGATGGACGGCATGAAGGGCGTGGACCTGGGCGGCGTGATGCTCAACCTGTCGACCGACAACCACCAGGCGATGAACCAGGTGTTTCTCACGCAGGTGCGGGATGGCCAGATCACCAAGCTGCGTTGAGCAGCAGCGACACCTGAAAACACCCGCCCGCAAACACCCGCGCAGGGCCCCGCCATGAAAATCTCGCACCGCCTGATGGCGCTGACCGGCTTCACTTCGCTGGGGCTGGTGGCCGTGGCGGCGGTGGGTTATTTTGCGGTCACCTCGATCCAGGGTGATCTGCGCAACCTCACCTTGCAGGCCACGCCGCTGCAAAACCGCACCTACGAGTTGCAAGAGCGCATCGAGCGTGGCATGGGCGCGCTGTTGCGGCTGTCGCTGGCGCGCAGTGCCGACGAGGCCAGCAAAGGCAGCGCGGTGTTCGATGCCGAGATGAAGGCGCTGGACGGCCTGGTGGCCGAAATCACCCGGCTGGACAGCAAATCCCGCACCGACCTGGGCGCATTCCGCGAGGCGCGGCGCCAGATCGCCGGCGCGGTGGACCAGCGCCTGCAAGGGGATGCCGCCTACCGCAGCGAGACCGAGCGCGCACGCGCCGCGCTGACCCTGGCCGAGGAGGCGATCCAGCGCACCCGCAGCGCGGTGGTGACGATCGAAACCGAGGCCGCACGCGCCGCCGACAAGGCGCAAGAGTCTGGCAACAACATGGCTGCGGCGATCAAGGCCGCGCTGCAGGCCCAGGCCCGGCTCAAGGAACTGGTGGTGCTGGTGGGCGAGACCGACCAGGTGGGCAACCGCTTTCGCATCACGCCGCTGAAGGAAAAACTCAAGTCCAGCATCGACGGCCTGCAGCGCCTGAAGCTGGACGGCGCCCAGGCCGAGCTGATCAAGGGCACGCAATCGGTGGTGGCCACCGCCAACGACAACTTCAGCCGCGAGGCCAGCGGCCTGTTTGCGCTGCGGGTGGAGGTGCTGGCCGGCAAAAAAGAGCAAGAAGCGGCTTACCAGGCGCAGCGCAAGGCCTTGCTGAAACCGATCGAAGACGAAGGCAACCGGCTGGGCGCGGCGGTGGACATGCTGGAGGTGCAGGGCGTCAAGCAGCGCCAGGTGCTGGCGGCGGCGCTGCGCTTTCGCAGCGAGCCCGGCGGCGTGGCGGCGGCCAGCGACAGCATCGAGCTGGACATGAAAGAGATGACCGCGATGCTGCGCCTGCTGATGCTGGCCACCAGCCCGGCCGAGGCGCAGGACAGCGAAGCCGGGTTGAAAGGGCTGTCCCAGCGCATGGCTGGCAATGTGGAGCAACTGCGCAGCGGCCTGCACAAGCTGGGCCGGCAGCAGCTTGTGGCCAATGTGGACGCGGCGGCGCTGGCGCTGAAATCGGTGGACGGCTCGGTGGCCAAGCTGGCGCTGGCCAAGCGCAGCGTGCTGGGCACCGAGGGCGCGTTGCAAAAAGCGCTGACTGACCTGAAACAAGTGGCCAGCGCCCAATCCGCGTTGGGTGCGCTGCAGGTCAAGAGCATCACCGAGCGGGCGCAGCAGGTGGTGGCCACGGTAGACCAGCGGGTGAGCCACTCGCTGGCACTGATCATCGGCATCTCCGGCGTGATCGTGCTGCTGGCCACGGTGTTGGGCATGCTGACAGTGCGTGCCATCACACGCCGGCTGGAGGCCGCGGTGCAGGTGGCTGAAGCCGTGTCCGAAGGCCGGCTCGATGCGGTGCCCGTGGCCCAGGGCAACGACGAAACCACCCGCTTGCTGGCCGCAATGGCGACGATGGTGCAAACCCTGAGCGGCATGCTGGCGCAGATCCACCAGGCCAGCGCGCTGATCCAGACCGGCTCGCAAGAGCTGGTGCAAGGCAACCAGGATTTGAGCCAGCGCACCGAGCAGCAAGCCTGCCGGCTGCAGCAGACGGTGGTGGCGATGAAGCTGCTGACCGGTTCGGTGCGCAGCAGCAGCGACGCGGCACGCCAGGTGGAAACACTGGCCGCCGATGCCAGCCAGGTGGCCACCCAGGGTGGCGCGGCGGTGGGCCGGGTGGTGGCCACGATGGACGAGATCCAGGCCGGCTCGCAGCGCATTGCCGAGATCGTCGGTGTGATCGACGGCATCGCGTTCCAGACCAACATCCTGGCGCTGAACGCGGCGGTGGAGGCCGCGCGTGCCGGTGTGCACGGCCGCGGTTTTGCCGTGGTGGCCAGCGAGGTGCGGGCGCTGGCCGGCAAAAGTGCGCAGGCCGCGCAGCAGGTCAAGGCCATCATCTCGGCCAGCGTCGAGAAGGTTCAAAACGGCACCGGCCAGGTGCGCGACGCCGGCCGCACCATCGCCGCCGTGGTGGCCAGCGTGCACGAGGTCAGCAGCCTGATTCAGACCATCTCAGGCGCCAGCCAGGACCAATCGGCCTCGTTGGGCGAGGTGGCCGACGCGATCACCCAGATCGACGAGATGACCCAGCGCAACGCCGCGCTGGCCGAGCAGGGCACCGCCGCGTCGATGAGCCTGCGCCAGCAGGCGGGTGGGCTGGTGCACGCGGTGTCGGTGTTCAAGGTGGCGGCGGTTTGAGGGGTTGCCCGGTGACGCCGAACAAAACGTGCTTTTCCAGGCGGCGCTGAGTTTCAGGCCCCGCCGCCTGTACCCGACGCCTCGGCTACCAAGCTCGTCGCGATTTCACGCCAGGCCTGCACACCGCCCATCGCTACGGACATCAAACCCGTCTGTTTGCTCTTGCAGCTAGACGATCTGCTTGGCAAGAAACCGAAGGTCAGCGCCCACGTCCTCCGGTGACAGCCAGCCGCCCGAAGTTATCAACAGCAAAGGCGCCAACTCATCAAGCAGCTTATCGCCGGCCAGCGCCGCACGCAGCATTGCCTCGGGCAGCCGCCCAAGGGTCGCGATGACCCAAGTGCGCGCAGGATGCCCCTGCCTTGCAGCATCGATGAGTGACCGCAGCACCGCTTCGTTGCCAATCCATCTAAGCGTCTCGGAAGAGGACGCAATCCGTCGTGTATCCGCGTGATGAAGGCCTGCCACGAGCCGCTGAACCACCGGCGCCGGCGTATCGGACCCGAACGCCGCAATGGCATGCAGCGCGACGTTGTCGTCCGGGTCAGCGATGAACGAAATGAGCTGTCCATAGGCCCGGAGCCCCGTCCTTCCAAGACCCCAGACGGCTGCCTGACGCACCTCATGACCACCGAATCTGGTGACATCGCCAGCCAGGTTCGCCAGTTGCTCTGCGGCGCGCGCTGCGTTCGCCCGCCGGCCAACCTCGATCGTGATGAACACGGCCTCCATCCGCATCGGCTCATCCGTCGCGCCCCACAGCGCATCGTGAATGTAGGCGGCCCCCGCTTCCAAGCCGAGCGTCGCGGCGGATCCGGCGACTTCGAGGCCAAGGCGCTGGTCCGTCTCCCGCCCGACCATCGCCTCGAGCACAGAACGGGCCGCAGCCTCAACATCCGGGCGAAATGGTATTGCTTTGACTGCGGAGTACCTGTCGATCAGGTTGACGCTGCGCAGCCCGTTCAACGGTAAATACGCATGCGCGCGATAGGCGCTGAGGTGCGCAACGCAAGGGGGCGCCCCGGCGAGAATCATCGTTTCCGCAGGAAACACCTGCCCGGCGGCTACGTAGGGTCGCTTTCCTTTGAGCTGGTAGGCATACCGGCGCGGCAGCCCACCGTCGCCGCCCCATTCCACGCTGAGCCGGTCCACATCAACGGCAAGCACTTTTCCCGGCCGGCTCGAAACGATTGACGGCCAGGTCAGGTACTGCTCAGCGCCCTCCGACGCAGACTTCATCGCACTGAGCTGCCGCGTGTCAACCGACTGCCTCAAGTCCTCCACACCAAAATAACTCGCCCTGCCGACCGGCGTTGCCGTCCCGTTCACTTCCTTGCAGGTGATCAACGCAATGACATCCTCAGATCGAAGCCCCGTATCCCATTGCCGATCCGGATTTTTTGGCGCATGGCTCATGCGGATTTCGAGACTCGCCTTGGCGCGAACTTCAACGCGAAGGCCGGTCCGGACACACAGCAAATCGGGAAGCCTCAGCCGCTTGATCTTCGTTGACCAAATCTTGTTCGAGGTTGCGTAGCGCTCTAGTTCGATGGGCTGGAAGCCCATGGCCTGCAATTCCGAAATGACGTGGCTTGTACCGCGCGCGCCCATGGTGAGGAAGCGCAAGAAACTGGTATCGGCTTTGAATGCCAACTAGGCTTCCTCGCCTGACGCGGTGAGAGGAGCCAGCAATTCGCGCGCATCAACACCCAAGCCTCTTGCAAGGCAGAAGATGTTCTCGAGTGTGAGATTGCGCTGGGCCCGTTCGATGGAACTGACGTAGGTCCGATGCAATCCTGCCCGGTCCGCCAGTTCCTCCTGCGACATCCCAGCGGCAACGCGGATACGGCGCAGGTTGGACGCAACAATAGACTTTGGACCTTGGCTGGCGATGACGCTGTCCCTCTTTTTTGTTGCCGGGACATTAGGGGTATGTTAACTTTGCGTCTACAGACTCTGCGTCTACCATCTGCAAACGACACCCATGCACGATCCACTGATCGACCTCCCTGAAAACCTGACCGTGCCCCGCACCGACGCGGTCTACAACTGCCATGCTTACCTGACCAAGGTTCCCATCGGGGCAATCCTTCCGTTCATTGATGCCTTCACGAGGAAGGGCGATACCGTCCTCGATTTCTTCGCCGGATCGGGAATGACAGGCTTGGCTGCGGTACGGTCGGGCCGCCGCGCGGAAATGAGCGACATCTCGACCCTCGGTCGGCACATCGCGCAAGGCTATCTGACCCGCGTCGCGCCTGAAGCTCTGCGCGAGGCTGCGCAGGCGGTGATGGCATCCGCGCGCGCAGCGCTCGGCGACCTCTACTCAACGACGCGCGCTTCGGATGGCGCTATCTGCGAGATGGTGCGCGCCGTGTGGTCATTTACCTATGTCTGCCCCACGTGCAGCGCGCCGCTCGTCTACTTCGAGCATATTTCGCCGACGGGTTCACCTCCCCCAGCCTGCCCCAAGTGCAAGCACGCCTTCACGAAACGCCTGTGGGGCCGAGCCAGTGACGCTCCCGTGGAGGTCGTCGTTCACGGCCAAGCGGGCACTTTGACCACTCAGCCGGTTGCGCCCGGTGATACTGAGCGCATCGCCCGTGCGGCGCGTGACAAGCGCCAATCGTGCATACCGTCGCAGACCATAGACGAGCAGCGCGAAATGTACAGCCGCTCGGGGCTCGGCAAGGCCGGCCTGCGCGCGACGAAAGACTTCTTCTCGCCGCGAAATTCCATCGCGCTGTACGAACTCTGGACTGCGATAAACGCTGTCAAAGATGCGTCATTGCGGCAAAAGCTCAGGTTCTGCTTCACGGCCATTCTCGCGCGGGCGTCACGCCGCTATCAGTGGGGGCCCAAGCGACCGCTCAACGCACAAAATCAGACCTACTACATCGCGCCCATTCATTACGAGTGGAACGTCTTCGAACTGTTCGCCAGAAAGGTCGAGGCATCGGTCAGGGCTGACGCTGAACTCTTCTACTCGGACGACCTGTTTGACGAATGCAGCGCCGGCGACCGTCAAGTGCCGGACGCGCACTACGAAACCGCTTCCGCATCCAAGCTCACCCACTTGAAGGACGAGTCCATCGACTATGTCTTCACAGACCCGCCGTTCGGAAGCAACATCTTCTACAGCGACATGAGCCTGTTTCACGAGGCGTGGCTTGGAACTACCACCGATCCCACACATGAGGCGGTGGTACATACCACGGGCAAGAAGAAGTCCGGCTCGGCTGATCGCTACGAGAACCTGCTCAGATCAGCTTTCTCGGAGGGGTTCCGCGTGTTAAAGCCCGGTGGTCATATGTCGGTTGTCTTCGGCAACAGTAGCGGCGGTATCTGGGGATTGGTGCAGCGAGCACTGCGCGAGAGCGGTTTTGATCCGGCGCCGGTTCACGTCTCGGTGCTCGACAAAGGACAACGCTCGGTCAAGGGGCTTGTTTCCGGTTCGGAGGGTGTGGTCACGGTCGACCTGGTCATGACCGTCCGCAAGCCGGCAACCGACGAGACGATTCAGACCGTTCGCCTCGCCAACACGACAAGCCCCTCATCGCTCATTGCCGAAGCCATTGCAACATTGGGCATCGACAGCGCCCGGAACCCCAGCCACGTCTATGCAAGAGTCCTGCGCCAGGCCATCAAGCGCCACATGCCTCTCGACGAATTCCATCTCAGCGATGTGCTGATCGCCCTGCGAAATGCCGGCTATCAGATTGAGCCGAAGTCAGGGCTGCTGCGGCGCCAGCGCGAAGCCGCGTGATGGCGCAGACCCGAATCGCAGGTGTTGCTCACCACACGGCACGCTCCGCGCCCAGCATCTCATCCAAATCCAGAGAATCATCAAGTTATTTCGGCACGGCCCCTTGCGCCGGGAGTGCCGCCGATGCGCTTGAACGGGCAAGACTGAGGTCTTCGATACTCGCGACTGTGCCCGCTATGTCAACCAGCTCACCCGCCCGGCCCGCAATCCGCGCACAGCGGCGCTGACAAACGCCCGTGGTCCAGCGCCAACTGCAAATCCCGCAGCCCGGTGCGCAGGCCCTCTTCAATCACCGGGTGGTAAAACGGGCTGGCCAGCATCTGCAGCGCGGTGTCGCCACGCTGCACCGACCAGGCCAGCAAATGGCCCAGGTGCTCGGCCGCCGGGCCGATCATCTCGGCGCCCAGCAGCCGGCCGCTGCCAGGCTCGGCGTACAGGCGCAGCGCGCCGTGGTTTTTGGCGATCACGCGGCTGCGGCCCTGGTCTTCAAACGACACCTGGCCGACCGCAAACGGTGTGCCTGCCTTTTGCAGATCGGCATGGCTTTGGCCGGCCAACATAAGCTGCGGATCGCAAAACACCACGGCCAGCGGCGTGCGGCGCGGCGCCGGCTGCAACGCCGGAAAACGCCCGGCGTTGTCACCGGCAATGCGGCCTTCGTCGGCGGCCTCGTGCAGCAGCGCGCGCTCATGCCGCACATCACCGGCGATGAATACCGCGCTGTTGCCGATCTGCCCGGTGTGGCGGTCCGACACCGGCACGCCTTGTGGGTCCAGCGGCAGGCTGGTGTTCTCCAGCCCCAGGCCTTGCAGATTGGGCGCGCGGCCACTGGCGGCCAGCACCCAGTCGAAGTGCTGCACATCGTCGCCCAGCCGCACGCTGATGCCGGCGTCGCCAGCGCTGGTCAGGCTCAGCTTGTCGGCCTGCAGCTTCAGCGGCAGGTGTTGCGCAAAGTGCGCCACCGTCAATGCTTGCAGCACCGGGTCGGTCAGCGGGCCCACCTTGCCACTGCGGGCATACAGCCGCACCCGCACACCCAAGCGGTGCAGCGCCTGGGCCAGCTCCAGCGCAATCACCCCGGCGCCCAGCACCGCCACCGAGGCCGGCAGGTCTTGCCAGTCGAACACGTCGTCGTTGGTGATCAGCCGGGCACCTGCACCCGCGCGCCAGGCTGCGGGCAGCACCGGCTGCGAGCCGGTGGCTATGACGATGCGGCCGGCTAACACGCGGGTGTGATCGTCCACCTGCAGCGTTTGATCGTCGATGAAGCGGGCGCTGCCTTGCAGCCGGTGCCCGGATGGCCAGTGCGCCACCGCATCGGTGACAAACCCGACAAAGCGGTCCCGCTCGCTGCGCACCCGCTGCATCACGGCCCGGCCATCGATGCGCACCGGGCCGGCCAGCACGCCAAACAATCCCGCCTGGGCCACGCCGTGCGCGGCCTCGGCAGCGGCGATCAGCAGCTTGCTGGGCATGCAGCCCACCCGGGCGCAGGTGGTGCCGTAGGGCCCACCCTCGATCACCAGCACCCGCGGGGTGTGGGCCAAAGCGGCGCGGTAGGCCGACATGCCGGCGGTGCCGGCGCCGATGATGACGACATCGGCTTGCAACTGTTTCATGGCATCTGCCTTTGGCCAGTGCCGGCTTTGGCCACGCTGACGACGATCAGGAGGCCGGCCGGGGGGTGTCCGGCGTGGGTGTGATCGCCGGTTCGGCCTGCTTGTACACCGCTTCGGCCAATGCCAGCAATTGCGCCTGGGGCAGCTTGCCAACCAGCGCGCAGCCAAAGCCGTCTTCAACCCAGTAAAACAGGTTCAATTCACCGTCGCGCTGAAAGCGGAACGCGGTGTTGCTGCCCGCCTCGGGCCGGCGCAGGTACAGCGTGATGCGCTGGCCACTGCCGTTTTGGTACATGAGCTGGGCGCTGGGCCCGGCCACATCGGGCAGCAAACGCCCACCCACCAGCTCAAAGCCCAGCGGCCGCAGGTCGTACAGCCGCACCGGCTGGTCCAGCCGCTTGCTCAGCCAGCGCGCCAGATGCTCCTCTTGCGCCCGCTGCTCGGCCGCGCTGCCCTGCGCCACGTTCACCTCCACCGGGTGCCGCACCTCGGGCGCGTACACCGCATGCGCCACCGCCGCACGGTGCGGCCAGCTTGTGGCCGCCAGCGTGGGCTGGCGCCAAGGCAGCGGCAGGTTGGCAAACGCCGCCGGATCCCGCGTGACCGCCGCCACACCCAACAAACCGCCCAACAGCACACCGCCCAGCAAAAGACTGGCGGCAATCGCCCGCTGGCGCCAAGCCGGGTGATGGCTGGGCACGCCTGCGCCGGGTTGAAGCTGCTGCAGCAGCGCCGGTGGGATAGGCTCGTCCTGCACCGGATCAAAGCGGGCGCGCAGTGCATCGCGGTCGGCGGCCCACAGCCGGGTCCGTGCGGCGTCGTCGGGATGCTCACGCAGCCAGTGCTCCACCTCGGCCCGCCCAACGGGGTCAAGCTCGGCATCCAGCCAGGCCGAGAGCTGGGCGTCGTCGGGGCGTTGTGGCGCAGTCATGCTCAAACCACCCGCCTCAGCGTGGGGTTGGGATGGCCGGCGTCGGCCTGTGGCTGGATGCCCATGCCGCCATCCAGGCTGAAGCGCAGAGCGGCACGGGCGCGCGACACCCGCGACATCACGGTGCCAATCGGGATGCCCAGCACCTCGGCGCATTCGGCGTAACTGAGCTGCTCCACGCTGACCAGCAGCAGCGGCTCACGCTGCGCCAGCGACAAACGGGCCAGCGCGGCCAGCAGGTCGATGCGCAGGCCGATGTCCACCCCCGGGTCGGCGCGGTGGTTGTCTAGCTGGGCGTCGATCAGCGCCGGATCGACGATGCTCAAGCGGCTGTCGCGCCGGCGCTGGTCAAGAAACGCGTTGTGCGCAATCGACAGCAGCCACACCAGCATGTCGCGGCGCTGGTCAAACTGGTGCCAATGCGACAGGCCCCGCTCCAGCGTGGTTTGCACCAGATCATCGGCGCTGCCCACATCAAAAGTCAGTGAGCGGGCGTAGCGGCGCAGCCGGGGCATCGCGGCCAGCAACTGTTGTCGAAAGCAATCGGGTGCCTGCACCTGGGGACTACGCTTGTTGCACGCCGATTATTCCGCGCCCGCCTACCTGCAACGACACCACCAACGACACCACCACCGACAATCGCCAGCCGATGCCAAACCCAGCCAACCCATCCTGCCGCCAATCCCCAGGCGCCTTCACTCCCGTGATCGACCGCAACCACTGCGAGGGCAAAGGCCCATGTGTAGCCGCCTGCCCTTGCTCGGTGCTGCAAGTGGGCACGCTCACTGGCGCGCAACGGCGCACGCTGTCGCTGGTGGGCACATCAAAGCCCTGGTGCACGGCGGCCGGCAGGCGATGCCGGTGGCGCCCGAGCGCTGCGAGGCCTGCGGCACCTGCGTGCAGGTGTGCCCCGAGCAAGCCATCAGCCTGGCGCGCCGCACCGGGCGCTGACCCATCCCACAACAAGCCGGAGACAAAACCATGCCCGTGAACCGCCGCCATTTCCACCAACACGCCTTGGCCAGCCTGCTGCTGCCAAGCTTGACGCAGGCCCAAAACGCCTGGCCCAGCAAGGCGGTGCGCCTGGTGGTGCCGTTTGCCGCCGGTGGCACCACCGACATCCTGGCCCGCGCGCTGGCGCCCGAGCTGCAAAAGGCGTTTGGCCAGCCGTTTGTCGTCGACAACAAGCCCGGCGCCGGTGGCAACACCGGCGC
>JANOBL010000293.1:0-5101 GCA_031411635.1 Betaproteobacteria bacterium | reverse complement strand
GTGTATCGGAAGTAGAAGAGCTTGTTCCCGCTGGGCGTGATTCGACCGAGGAAGGTGCCTTCGCCGCGCTGGCCGGACTCCACGAACCACTGATCGGCGTCCGTCGGATTGGAATCCATGTGCTTGCTGGTGATCTTCACGTCCGACCCCTTGGCGTCAGGCGGCCTCGGCGGATTGGGCGGTTTCCGAAGCCTACAAAAAGCCTACAACTCGATGGCTGTCAGTGTATTTCGGAAGACTTCGGTGGACGACGAAATTATGTAAGTTGTTGATTTATAAGGATTCTAGTTTTTGAATAGACGTCATGAGTCAACAAAAAACAACATCCATTTTGCCTACGAACCAAGGGGTTGTGGGTTCGATTCCTGCCAGCCGCACCAGAAAAACAATAAATGGATCAACGGGCTAGCTCCAAAAGGGCTAGCCCGTTTTTCTTTCCCGAGACCGGTCGTGGGGGACTTTTGGGGGACTTTCGTCCCCCAGCGATTCCCCCAGACCCTTTCGCGCCAGCCTTGCGGACTCTTCCTGCTCGCGCCGAAGCATCGCCAGGCTTTTGTTCCAGCGCCCGCTGTCTTCCTTGATCTTCTCCAGTGCGGCGTGCAGTTCAACGACTTGCGCCACGCCGTAGTGGCGGGTCATCGTCGGGTTGCTGTGCCACAGGATGTCGGCGATGGTGCTCTCCGGCACGCCGGCTTCACGCAGCGCATGCCCAGGGTGTGACGTAGGTCGTGCACGTGCAGGTCGGCCAAGCCGCCTGAGTCACATTCACGCCGCGCCCGCTGCCAGCCGGAGTTGTTCATCGTCTCGATCCGGCGGTACGGCATGGTGGCCGGCTGATCGGTGTTCTTGACCCGCTCGCGGCGGTACACGAAGACGAACTCCTCGTGCTGGCCGCGCACGGACTCGATCACCGACTGCGCCACGCTGTTGCACACCACCAACCGCGCCCGCCGCCGGCCCTTCACATGCTCACGCGGCACCTCGAACACCGAGATGCCCAGCTCGGGCACCTTGATCTCCCAGGCCCACTGCAGGCTGCACACCACGTCGTCCCGCACGCCCGTGTTCAGGGCGAACAGGGCCATGCGTGCCAAGTGATGCGGCAGCCTTGGCAACAGCGCGCGCTGTTCGGCCCAGGTGATGGGCCGAGGCTCGCGCTGGTGGCCCACCAGCGGCAGCCTCGTGATGCTGGGCGCATGCGCCAGCCAGGTGTTGCCGTGGTCGTCGCGCCAGGACTTCGCCGCCAGATTCAGGATCCGGCGCACGATGCCCAGCGCGAGGTTCACGGTCTTGTGCGCACGGCGCTCGCCCAGTCGCTTCGCAACGAACGGGGCGAGGGTGCCGTCATGCACCTGGTGAAGCTGCAGTTGGCCGATGAACGGCATGATGCGTTGAAGCAGGTAGGTATCGGTTTCAATGCTCACTTTGCCCTGGTGGGTCAGCAGGTAGTGCGCGGCGGCTTCGTCAAACGTCCTCACCGGCCGCTCGCCGTGGATGGCCACGGCGTGCAGTTGGTCAAGTTGCCGGATCAGCCACCGGTCTGCTTCCGCGAAACTCGGGAAGCCGCGCTGGCGAAGTCGAGTGCTTCGCCAGTACTTGTCGACCTGCCAGGTGCCCTCTTTGTCGGGGTAGATGCCCCGTGTGTTTCGGCCCATCGTTTCTCTCCGGTGGGTGTCCCAAGGCCTGGACGCGAATGAAATCGATGTGGTCCTGAAGGACCTCAAGGACCATGCTGACCACAACGGGGAGCCCTTGACGGCATCCGCTACGAGGAGTGGCAGCGCAACGAGCCCGAGACCTACGACAAGTTCAGGCTGTTTATCAACCGGCAGGCCCGGGAGGCCATCCAGGATCACGACATCGGGGAGACCATGCCCTGGATGCACACGACCCTGGGCAAGATGTTCGATGAGCTGCGCACCTTCATGCTGGTGGGCCACGCCAAAAACTTCCTGAAGAACGCTGAGCTGCGGGATGCCACGGCACTGCAGGCCTTTTTCATCAGCTTCCTGGCTGAAGCCCTCGCGTACTCCTTGCAGTCCGCCATCAACTTCCCCGACAAGCTGGCAACACGGCTGACTGACCCCTGAAAACATCGCCCGGGCGGCCACGCTCCGTGTGTCCATGCTGGGGGTCCTGCCCCTTTTGGCTGAGACGGGGTACGGCTGGATGACCAACGAGTCATTGGCACAGCCGGGGTTCTCCATGAGTGGGAACGGACGCAGCTTGCTGCAGACCGCCTCTTTCAACGAGCTGGCCCGCCTGGGCAACGTCCCGCAGCTTTTTACGGGACTCCCGGGCACCCACCAGGACACCCAGAAGCAAGTCTCCGAAGGCTGGAGGGCGCTGCCTTTTGCCCGCCTCTACGGCATGCCATTGGTGGGGCAACACATCAGCGAAAATTCCCCAAGTCAGACCCGGACCTCAAACAGGTGCGGTAGGTCCCCCCTCAGGTAGCCCCTGGAGGGGAGCCTTTTTTCATAAGGCACCCCTCCATGCTCTATTCCATCACCCCGTTCTTGCCATCACACCCAGCCACCGGACCGCCCCTTCCGGGCTATCACTAAGGCTTCTCAACTGTTGTCACCGATCAGCATAAACCGGCCACCGCTAATTCAGGTAGCGGCTGGAGCCCCCAAGACGCCTTCCCAGCGCCCCACACTGCCCGCTGATGGGGCCGCAGGCTGGAATCGTGGGGGAAATGTGTGGGAGAAAACCCAGCCATTCCAGCCGCCAGACGATGCAGGTGGAGTGGGGGAAAGCGAGCGTGGCGGAGAGGGCGGGATTCGAACCCGCGGGGGGCTGTTAACCCCCACACGCTTTCCAGGCGTGCGACTTAAACCGCTCATCCACCTCTCCGGACAGCCTTGAATTCTAGCCCACCGGGTTCAGTGCGCTCTGGCGCAACCAGTCCAGCGGCACAAAGTCGGTGGCCCGGGCATGGGTGCATTCCAGCACCACGGGCGGCGCGCAGCCTTCCAGATAAGCCTCGCGCCAGCGCAGCGCGCACACGCACCAGCGGTCGCCTGGCTGCAGGCCGCGAAACCGGCTTTCGGGCCGTGCGGTGATCAAGTCATTGCCACGCTCGAACTGGAAGTTCAAAAACGCCATCGTCATGCGGGCACAGACCACGTGGCTGCCGCCGTCGTGGGCATCGGTGTGGCAGCAGCCATCGCGGTACCAGCCGGTGACCGGATCGTAGGAGCAGGGCAGCAAGTCGGACCCCAGCACGTTCAGCGCAGCCCGCTCGCTCATGGACGCAAACCCGTGTTGGCCACCGCACCCGATTTCATCACCGCCATCGCGGTGGCGATCAGGCCCGACACCTCGGTCATGTTGCCGGGCACGATCATCGTGTTGTTGGTCTTGGCCAAGGCGTGGTAGGCATCGATGGCCCGCTCGGCCACTTTGAGCTGCACCGCCTGCTCGCCGCCCGGTTCGCCGATGGCCGCCGCAATCTGGCGGATCGCATCTGCCGTGGCGGTGGCCACCGCGGTGATGGCCGCTGCCTCGCCCTGGGCCTTGTTGATCTCAGCCTGCTTGTCGCCCTCGCTGCGCGCGATAGACGCCTCGCGCGCACCGGTGGCGATGTTGATCTGCTCCTGGCGCCGGCCTTCGCTGGCGGCGATCAGCGCGCGTTTCTCGCGCTCGGCGGTGATCTGGGCCTGCATGCTGCGCAGGATTTCGGCCGGCGGCGTCAAGTCCTTGATCTCGTAGCGCAGCACCTTGACACCCCAGTTCAGCGCCGCCTCGTCCAGCGACAGGACGACCGAGGTGTTGATCTGGGCCCGCTCTTCAAAGGTCTTGTCCAGCTCCATGCGGCCGATCACGCTGCGCAAGGTGGTCTGCGCAAGCTGGGTGATCGCCACGATGTAGTTGGACGAGCCGTAGCTGGCGCGCATCGCATCGGTGACCTGAAAGTACAGGATGCCGTCCACCGTCAACTGGGTGTTGTCCTTGGTGATGCAAACCTGGCTGGGCACGTCCAGCGGGATCTCTTTCAGCGAGTGTTTGTAGGCCACTTTGTCGATGAACGGCACCAGCAGGTTCAATCCCGGCGTCAGCGTGGCCTGGTACTTGCCCAGCCGCTCCACCACCCAGGCGTTTTGCTGCGGCACCACCTTGATCGAGCGCACGACAAAGATGATTGCGATGACCAGCAGAATGGCAACGATTTACATGGATTTCTTTCGAAAAGGTCAGGGTGCAGCGCGGTCCAGCAGCAGGCGGTTGCCTTCAATCGCGCGGATCACATGCTGGCCGGCACTGGGCGGGTCGGTGCCAACAAAGCGGGCATCCCAGTCGGCGCCGCGGTAGTGGATGCGGGCCGTGCCATCGGTCAACCACTGCGGCACCTGCACCGGGCTGCCGATGTCGAGGTTGACATCCGCATTGGCGGTGGCCTGTGCAGCCACCGGTTTCATCGCGTTGCGCAGCACCCACATGGCCACCGCACCGCCGCCCAGTACCGCCGCGCAAACCATCTGCGTATTGCTGCTGAAACCGGCATGCGCCGCCAATGCGCCGGCTGCTGCGCCCAAGGCCAGCATCAGCAAATAAAAGGTGCCGGTGACCAGCTCGGCCGCCACCAGCAGGCCGGCCACCAGCCACCAGTTGGTAGATGCGCCCAGGTCCATCGTCTTGCTCCTCAAGCCCTGATCCAGCACAGCAAACAGTCAGTGTAGGCCGTCATCCGCCGGCCTCGATTACGCCCCTACACTTCGCCCTTCGCCCGCGTTCCGTGCATGTTTGAGACCCGGTGTTTTTGGCCCGCGCCCCAGGAGCCTTGATGCAACATTTCCGCTTTCCCATCGTCATCATCGACGAGGATTACCGCTCTGAAAACACCTCCGGCCTGGGCATCCGCGCGCTGGCCCAGGCGATCGAAAAAGAAGGCTTCGAGGTGCTGGGCGTCACCAGCTACGGCGACCTGAGCCAGTTTGCCCAGCAGCAAAGCCGGGCCAGTGCCTTCATCCTGTCGATCGACGACGAGGAGTTCACGCCCGGCCCGGAGCTGGACCCGGCGGTGCTGAGCCTGCGCAAGTTCATCCAGGAGATCCGCTTCAAGAACAGCGACATCCCGATCTACCTGTACGGCGAG
>JANOBL010000292.1:0-1670 GCA_031411635.1 Betaproteobacteria bacterium | reverse complement strand
GGCCGTGCTGACGGCCGGCTTTTTGTCGCGGGAGGCGATCAACGCCTCGCCATTTTTGCTGCCGCTGATGTGTCAGATCGGTGTTGGGCTGGATGCCGTGCAGGCCGGCTCGATGATGCTGGTCTACATGACCGGCAACCTGGTGATGAAGACCGCCACCACGACCATCCTCAAGCGCTATGGCTTCCGGCGCGTGATGCTGGCCAATGGCGCACTGTGCGCGGCCAGCCTGCTGGGCTGTGCGCTGCTGGCGCCGGGCCTGCCGCTGCTGGTGATCGCGCCAGTGCTGCTGGCGGCCGGCATGACACGCTCGATGAACTTCACCGCGATCAACACACTGGCCTTTGCCGATGTGCCGGACCCGCAGCGCGCCGGTGCCAGTGCGCTGTCAACCATGCTGGCGCAGGTGACGGTGGCGCTGGGTGTGGCCATGGCCGCAGCGGTGCTGGGTGCATCGCAAAAGCTGCGGGGCGCACCGGCGCTGGCGCTGCTGGATTTTCAGCACGCCTGGATCGCCATCGCGCTGGTGATGGGCTTGGCCACGGCGCTGATGCTGGGGCTGGACAAAGACGCCGGCAAGGCGCTGTCGCAGCGGCATTGACCGCTGCGGGCTGGCCACTGCAGGCAGGCCAGTACAGGCTGGCCACTGCAGGCTGGTTGCCAAATCATCCCATCTCGACCGTGTTGCCTGCATCGTGGGCGTTAGCCGCAAGCCGCAGTTTGTGCGGCAGAACCGCGTTGTCGCCGGGCTTGAACCAGGCCCAGCCATGGCGGCCGGCGCGCTTGGCGCTGTACATCGCCAGGTCGGCACAACTCATCAGGCTGACCGCGTCGCTGACCATGTCGGGCCACGACGCCAGCCCCAGGCTGGCCGACAGCGCCAGCGTTTGCCCCTCGGTGCAGACCGGCGGCACCAGGGCCTCCAGCACCTTGGCAGCCACCCGCTCGGCGTCGCCAGCGCCGCCAAGCTGGGCCAGCAGGATGACAAACTCGCCGTCGCCGATGCGCGCCACCGTGTCGCTGGCGCGCAGCACAGACTGCAGCCTCAACGCGGCCTCTTTGAGCACCTGGTCGCCGATGTGGTGCCCGATTGTGTCGTTGATGTTCTTGAAACGGTCCAGGTCCACAAAGATCAGGCCGACCTGCGCGCGGCTGCGGTCCCCGCACTGCTGTTGGGCCTGATCGATGGCCTGCTGCAGCCGCGACTGCAGCAGCAGCCGGTTGGGCAAGCCGGTGAGCGCATCGTGCTGCGCCATGCGTTGCATTTGCGACTCGGGCGGCGGCGTTCGGTCACGTCGCGCAGAATGCCCACGCGCAAGCCCGGCTGCTGCCCGGCCATCGCGTTGAATGCCATGGCCAACGGAAACCGCGTGCCGTCGGCACGCCAGGCGATCGCTTCACGTTCGCCGGCGCACTGGTCGCCGCATGCGGCGACCGCGCTCAGCCATTGGCGCAAGTCGGCATCGGCACGATCGTCGATGAGATCAGGCAATGCCAGTCCCACCAGTTCAACATCAGACCGGCCGAACATGCGCTGCGCGGCCGGGTTGACGCTGAGCAGCAGCGCGCCCGATCGGCCACCGCGCAAACGTTCAACCTAGATTCCGCAGTTGACCGCTTCCCACCGCTGGTTACACCGCATGAACATTGAGATTTGTACCCACGACAAC
>JANOBL010000291.1:0-15521 GCA_031411635.1 Betaproteobacteria bacterium | reverse complement strand
GCCGCCGGCCTCTGACCCCCTCCCCGGCGCCCCGCCGCCGCTCCCGTTGTAGTGGAGCGATCGATTTGCGAATCCAAGCAAATCAATGACTTAGGTGGGGTTGATGTCGAACTCGGGTGATCCACGCGCGGCAGGTGATCGGGCAGATGCTCGCGCTTGGGGCGGCGCTTTGGGGGTGGCTCGTTCGCTGCCTTGCCTGCGCCCGCGCCTGCAGCCGCTGCGGCCTGCGCCTGCAGCGCTGCAAGCTGTGCCTCCAGACTTGCCTCGTCAGCTGCCAGCGCCTCGGCAAACAGCTCGCGCTGCTCGGCGCTCATGCGCTCGGAGTTCGCGCCGAACTTCCACCGCTTGAGCCGGGCCAGCTCGAAGTCGAGTCTTTCAATCTTTGCATCGCGCCATTTGATCGACTGCTCTGCCGAGTCGATCTGCTTGCGCTGCTGCCCAATATGCTGATCCTGTTCGAAGACATGCGACAGTAGACGAGAAATCATTGCCGTCAATTCGCCAGCGCTCAGATTCTCAAGATTCTGAGCTGCTGCGAGACTGGCCAATGACTGTGCATCGAGCATATGCCGTCATTGTGCAATGGAATCGACCCCAATACAGCGGTGGATTCTCTAATTGACTTGCGCCATAGATATCCAAGCGAATTACATACGCGTGAGCAACCGATATTCTTCCAGCCGCTGCCACGGCAATCCGAGTATCAACGCATCGAATTGATCCCGGCTCAACTTCAGCGGCGACGCGAGAGAATTCGAAACTTGTGGCCACTCGAATCCACCCACGTTCAGACGGCGCGCGGCGCACCAGACTCCGAATCCGTCGTGCACCAGCAGCTTCACGCGCATGGAGCGTGCGTTGGCGAAGAGGTAGCCGTGGTGCGACTGCGCTGCGCCGAAGACCTGGACAACGCGCGCGAGCAGCCGATCGGCGCCGGCGCGCATGTCCACCGGCTCGACGGCCAGCCACACCGCATCGATGCGGATCACCGCAGCCACTCCCGAAGCCACGCGCCACAGGCCTCGCCGTCGTGTATCGGCCAGCTCACGATGGCCACGGACGAGCCGCGTCGCAGTTCAAGGCGAATGTCCGTCGCTGCCGAGCGTTGATCGAGCTGCACCGGCAAGAACGCTCCGGCGGCTGCAGCCCGAGACGGCTCCACCGTTTGTCCGGCCTTCAGGACCAGAGCGCTCACCCTGTCCACACCGCGCCCGTTCAACCAGCGCCGCACGAGGTTCGCATTCAACCCGTGGGCAAGAGCCACTGCGGCCACCGACACGCCGGGTTGAGCGCAGGCCTGAATGACCTTCGCCTTGAACTCCGCGCTGTGAGAACGCCGGTGACGCCGACCGCCTGCTCCACTGTCCATAGCGTACTGGTGTCCACCAAATCCAAGTGGACACCATCGTCGCCGCTGAGCGGTGTCAATTCAAGGTGTCGCCGCCGGACGCTTACGGTGGCGCGCCATGGAGTAACTTTCTCGGTGCCGAGACTATCATTGTGCGGTTACTGCGAAAGTTACTCCATGAGGCGCCCGAAGCTGGCGGAAGTTACCGCACTTCAGCGGACGAAAAAAAGCCCAAGCTGTTGATTAGCTTGGGCCTTTCGGACTTCTACGGACCCTGACGGACCCTTGTTTGGTGGGCCGGGGTCACTTGAATTCACCTATGAAGAACGTTGGATTTCAAGCTGAGTTCCTGCATAAGTTCCTGCATGGCCGCGCGGCGACTCACTCAATCAGGGTTGCGACACGCGCCAGCACGTCGGCCACCAGCTCGGGCGGCGCTGCCTCAATCAATTGCGCCCGCCGCGCCTGCCAGTCTACGGCGCGCACTTGGTTGCACAGAACCACCCCATCGGTGGCCAGGCCAACACCCGACAGCGCCACCGTCCAGGCCTGGCCCCGGGCGAAGGCCCCGCCCCGAGTCACCGGACAGGCCAAAGCCATCCCAAAGCGGTTGAAGGCCTCGGGCGACAGCACCAAGGCCGGCCGGGTGCCCTGCTGTTCATGGCCTGCCGACGGATCAAAGTCCAGACGGATGATGTCGCCGCGCTTGGGCGTGAAGCGGCTGCGCTGGGTCGGCATGGGCCTGTTACCAGGCTTCGCGGCCGACAGGTGCCACGCCTTCCCATCCTTCAGCGGTGGGCATGTCGCCGGGTTTCATCCCGGCCAGCAACTCGTCAAGGCTGTAGCGCGGCCGCAATGGCGACAGCACCAAGCGCCCGCCTTCCAAAGTCACCGCCACTGAGGCGCCCGGCTCAAGCCCCAAGATGCGCAGCATCTGGCGCGGCAGATTGACGGACACCGAGCCGCCCACGGCGCGAAGGGTTGCGGTATGCATGAACTTATCCTTGAGGGGGTGATTGCCGATTGCGCCAAGTGTCACACATAAGTGTGACTATTGACTGCCAAAGTCTGCTCAACCCATCGAATGGTCGGCGTCCGGCAGGGGTAAATAAGGCCCCGAATCAAGCGCAAAGCCGACGCGCTGAGTGAATAAACTTCCGTCCATTGCGTTTTGCACCGGGGACACCGGGGACAGCGGGGACACGCTTTCAAGCTGTTGATTTATATGGATTTGTTTGTCCCCGGGAAGTGAGTTTCTGTCCCCGGTAACAAAACGTAACGGGGACAGAATGCCGCAACTCGCGGGCGAATGTGGTCATTATTCGCCCGGCAGCAATGCGCAACTGTCACGCAATCACGCGTCGCTCTGGGCCCATCGGGGATTCACGCACCGTGACAGTCACGCCACCACGGCGGCCTATTTCCTTCAGGACAGCGCCCAGCGTGCCGGGCTTTTCGCCTGTCAACAAGCCCGGCAAGGCCTCCAACAGACCCGACAAGGGCAGGGTGTCGAGCGAGGAGCCGGGCGCCCACAGCGTGGCCCGATCACGCGTGCGCTGGGCCTGTTTACGTTGTGCCGGCGTGAGTGCGCCCGCATCGCTTGGGGGTCTTCCTCGGTTCATCGCAGGCCTTCATCGTTGAAGTCACCATTATAAGTGACTGTCACTATAAATGCAACGATGACGGCCGTCGAATGCTGGGCCAAGTGCAAACGCCCGCACAAGGGCGGGCGTTCAAAAAAAAGTGCGGTGTGCAGCCGGTGAAAGGTGCCGGCGGTGAACCGCTCACGACGGGCAAGCCCGCCGCCATGCAGCCCATGTGAGCATCCGAGCGCCGCCTGCTGGCTGCCGTCTCGAACCGGCGGGCCTATGGGTCGCTCTCTCGGCCCGCCGATGGAACTGTTACGTCGCAGAGTGCTGGTAGAGCTTCACGCCGGCCGTGTCCAACAGATTGCCGCCGGCTCGGGCGAGCACCAGAAACCCTGCCTGGCCGAGTTGCGCGTAGGGACTGTCATCGAACCGCCGAACGACAACCTGGCGCACATCGCGAATCATGTAGCTGCCCAAGTTGCCAAACGCCAGGCTTTTGGCATTGGCCGCAGGCGCCGGCATGTCGTTGTTGATGTAGACAGGAAAGTCGAGCATGTGCGCAGCCTGCGAGCTGCCTGCGTCAGCGTCATAGCTCGGCGTCCAGATCGGCCGGCCCGAGGTGTCTTTGATCTTGCGCGCGACCTTGCGGAAGGCCTGCGACATCATCCAGCCAGCCGCCACTTTGCCAAGCCCGGGCTGGCCCGGATCGGGTTGGCCCATGTGCTCGATACCGACGGAGTCGATCAAATCCACCAGATCGTCATAGATCGCGGTCAGCGTCTGCCCGGTGGTGCCGACCTTGCCGACACTGGCGGCCGTCACCAAGCCATTCGGCTGGCTTGAGCCGGTGCCCGTGGTGAAGCGCTGGTTCAAGGTTGCACCGATGCGCTGCTTTGCGCGGCTCAAGACAAACTCCACGATATTGACGTAGCTGTCCTGCAGCAGTTCGATGGGCACCGTGATGACCTTGCTACCGAACTTGTAGGTGTTCATCGCGATGCCGAAGAACGATGGATCAGCGGCGGTGCTCGATGCATTTTCGGCCAACTGCTCGCCACTCTCACCGGTGCGGTCCGAGCCCGGATAGTTCAGCGAGCTGCCGTTTTCAGTCGTGAAGCTGCCAGCGACCTGGCGCATGAAACCGTAGGTCTTCAACTGACTGATCAGCATGTCCGCCGCCACACCGCCAACCGAGTAGCCGCCTTGGGTCGGGGTGCTGGTGCTCATCGTGTTACGCACCAGCGCCCTCTCGCTGTCGCTCATTTTGTGATCACTCTTGCGCATGAACACGTCCAATCCGGCGTGCTGCTCGGCCCGCAACGCTGCCGAGTGATGCTGGCGCAGATCGAACGATTCGGCGCGATCGCTGGCCAGTTCTGCCGCATCGACCAGGGCGTCGAACTGGGACTGTTCGGTAGCTGACCAGGCACGGGCGCCCTTCTCGGCCAGTAGGTTGCGGGCGGCGCGATTGAAGCTGCGGGACTGATCGCGAAGCTGGGTGATGTGATTGGTTTGCATGACGACTCCTTGCTTTTTGGAACGGGACTTGTGAGCGGGCGAGGCGATCAGGTAGCGCTTTGCTGGTACACCTTTACCGCGCTGGGATCGATCAAGTTGCCGCCCGCTCGGGACCAGGCGAGATAGCCGATCATTCCCAGCTTGATGAAGCTGGAGTCATCGAACCTGAACAACTCCAGGTCCATCGCCTCGCGGATGACGTATTGGTTCAGATCGCCGAAAGCGACGGTCTTGGCATTTGCGGCATACAAGGGCATGTCGTTGTTGATGTAGACCGGGTAGCCCAACAAGCGGTCCGGCGTGGCCGCCGACATGCCTTCGTCGTAACACGGCGTCCAGATGGGGCGGCCGTTGTTGTCCTTGAGCTTTCGGATGATGCGCCGATGCCATTGGCTAAACATCCAGCCCGGCATTTTCGGGCCGTCTGGTCTGGCCTCGGCATTGCGGTAGTAAGCCGGGTCCAGCGCCTCCACCATCGTGTAAAGATCATCGAAGGTGATGTCGAGGACATGCCCCGCAGTTGCAACAACCGCGACGTCCGCCGCGATTGCCAAGCCGGCCGGTTGGCCTGAACCTGAGCCGCTGGAAAAGTGCTGGTTTTGAATACGCCCGATCCGCTCAACGGCACGACGCATCACCATGCCCGTGATGTCGATTTCGCTGTCCTGCACCAACTCCAACGGTATCGAAATCACCTTCGAGCCATACTTGTAGCTGTTCATTGGGCGGGTGCCAAACACCACATCCCCCGGGGTGGCACTGGCGTTCTCGGGAAGCCACTCGCCATTTTCCGAGCGACCGTCGCTCGATGGCAATGACAGATCGGCACCGTTCTCGGTCTTGAATGTCTGCGCAACGCGCCGCATCGCGCCAAAGTCGCGGATCAGAGAGAAGAACTCGCTCGACACTTCGGCTTGTACGGCATAGCCACCCTGTGAACCCGTGGTGGTGCTCATGGTGTTGCGCACCAGCAAGGCCTCCTCGGGCAACATGTCGCGGATGCTCTTGCGCAAATACAAGTCAAGCGCATGCTTGACGGTAGTCTTCGGCCTGTTCCTGGCCGACAAACGGGCATCGCTGAAGCTGCTTTCATCGTTCTGGGCGTGCAGGCGCTCATGGGCTGAAAGCATCGACTCGGCGTGTTCGGCTTCCTCCATCAGCACATCGAAGGCCGCCTGATCGACGGGCGTCCACGCGCGACTTCCCTTTTCTGCAAGCATGGCTTTCGCCTTGCGCTTGCGGTCTTGAATCAGCCCGCGAAGTTCAGTGGTGTTGTCCATTTTTTGTTCTCCAGGTGGGACGGTCAGCGGACGTAGCGCTGCAGGCTGCGCACGCGATGGTGGATAGCGGCCTCGTCGCCTTGCGTGAGTCGCCCGAGGTAAGCCCAATTGACGTATTCGATGAAGCTTGGCGAATAGCCAAGCCGTTCAGCCTTGGAAATCAGCTCGGCTTCTTCATCAGCGATGGCATCGAATTCCTGCAGCGCTTTCAACGCGCGCGCGGCAAGCGCTTTGTGCGCGGGAGCAAGTTCCCGGCTCACCTGGGCGCTCAAGTTCGATGTCACGGTGCCCAGCACTTTCTGCTGGGCAATCAGCGCTGCCTGCAAGGCCTCAGCCTGGCGGCGCAGAAGGGCATGTTCTTCGACCATCCCCGTGGTGTCGTAAGCCGTCGAGCGAGACACCTTGCCGGTATTGGCAAAGTCCAATGCTGCAGCGACATGCCCCGATTCACGGTCGGCGCTCAAGTCTTGCAAGCCCGACAGAAGCAGCGACAACTCAGCGATTCGGTTCTGCACCTTGGCCAGCGCCCCGGCCAGTTCATTGAAGACTACAAAGGCATCGACATACAGCGGCTGTTTCATCAGGGGGACCATGAGTTCCTCTCGGTTGAGTGGCAAAGAGTGCAGACACCTGCACTCACCGTCGAGGGCGATATGTCCCCTCTGCGGCCAGTGTGGAATAGACGGGCCTGTTTCCCGTCCCCGAGATTTCGCATTGCGCTTGGGGCTCACGCGCCGCAGTTTTGGCAGCAGCGCGCCAACTGGCCACGTTCACGTAGCCATCGGCCAGCGCGGCGTAGTACAGCTTTTCAACGGCTGATCCACTCTTGCAGATGCCTTGCATTTCACCCACCACATCGAACACCGCGACTCTGGTCACGGGCAGGTTCAAGTCATCCCGCACCATGCGCCACACCGCTTCATGGACAAGGCGCGTCAGGCGGCGGTTTTGACGTACCTGCGCAAGGCGGGTATGCAATGGCCACGGGCGGCCAAATGCGGCATCCCAACTGGCCGCCCAGGCCCCTGTCACCATCAGCGTGCGTTTCAAAAAAGCATCGCTCAGCCAGCCAGGCACCGGCAAGCGATGCAAGGCGCAAAGGCTCATGCAGGACATCACGGCGTTGCCGCCATCGCTTTGTTCGCAGGCAGCCCGCTGGGCATCAATATGTGCCTCGGCGTGGCCACGCGAAAGCGCGCTCGGCACTTGCCTGCTACCGACATCGTCTTTATCGATGAACCCCACCCGATCGCCAGCATTGGCCCGGTCCGCAGACGACGCGGCGCAAGGATCGAATGGCGACAGGCCAGGCATGGCGTACTACAGATCGTCAGCAAAAATGCTGGGCAGGATGTGATAGCAGGGCATCTTGTCCTTGCCCATGCCTGGCAATCGCTGCCGATCCATCAGGCGGGTTTCTCCGCCGGCCTTCTCGCCCACCAGGTGGCCGCGCTTCATCAACAGCCGCGCCATGGCCCGGGGGTCAAAGCCCCGGGAAACATCGCGCTCAAACACCTCGCGCAGCACGATGAAATCAACGCGGGTTTGCTCGGCATCGGCGGCACTCATGCGCTCGCCATATTCCCGCTGGTGGTCGGAGTCGCTCTTGACAGGCCGGCCGTCATCCCCCAGCAGCCGGCGGAAGCCCGCCCGGTTCAAGGTCTTGGGCGTGTGATCGTCCAGCGCCCGGTGCCACCAGGCGAAGCGCCCTTCGCCGTTCAGCTCCAGAAAGCTGCGCACCTGGCGCAGCATGGCCGCATCCTCGCCGTTGTCCAGGTGGCCCCGGGCGCCCAGCCAGGCATTGAAGCACTGCCGCACCGCCTGCAAGGCCTCGCCCTCGGGCCAGCCGGTGATGCCGGCCCGGGTGGCCAGGTCGCCGGCCGCTGCCACCAGCGCAAAGCGTGATCCGATGCGGCGCACTTGCTCGGATGCCGCCTCGGGCACCAGCGCGGCGCGGTAGCGCTCGATCAGGTCTTGCAGCAGCGCGGGCAGCTCGGCGTGGTGGTCACAGGCCCACTCCAGCCAGGCCCGGCCGGCGGTGCCGTAGTGGCGGGCCGCTGCAGCGGTGACAGCCTCGGCCAGCTCGCCCGCCCCCTCGTACCCGTGCAAGGCCTCGATACCGCCCATGCCGGCCCCGGCATCCATCGGGATATCGACCATGCGCACTTCCATGCCGGCCCGGGTGCGCTGGCCGGCCTCGGCCATTTGATCGGCCAAGGTCACTTCACCCGACGACAGAAACAGCAGCCGTCACGTGCGTTTCTTGCGCGCAAAGCCGCGTGAGGTGGACCGGCCCTTTTCCTGCTCGTTGGCCAGCAGGTAGGCCACGCTGCCGGCCTCTCGGGGTTCGAGCTGGCCAAACTCGTCCAGGATCAGGGTTGCGTCGCAGTGCTGCACCGCGGTGGCTTCCAGCGCGTTGGATGTGGTGCGCCAGCGCTGCATGTAGGTGGGCCGGCCCCACACGCTGGCGGCCCCGCGCAAGGCCACGGTCTTGCCCAGGCTCGAATCACCACGCATGTGGAAGCCACCGCTTTCCAGCTCGGCAAAGCGCAGCATGGGGCCGGCCAGCGCGCAAGCGATGGTGAAGCCGAAGCGCGAATTGCCCACCGCCAGTGCGGCCACGCTGGCCTGCCAGTCGGCCAGCGTGCAGTGCCGGCGGAAAGTGTCTTCCATGCCGGCCTCACTTTGGAAAACATAGCGCCGGCCTTCAGCGGCCACCGCAGCGGATGCGATGCAGGCCGATGGCAGCACGTACACCGGGCCATGCCAGCCAACACGATCGGTGCACGTCACCCGCTCGGGTGTGCGCCGGGTGTCGATGTACTGCGACAGCAGGTTGCGGGCCCTTGTGCCTGGCGCCACCTGCAAGCCCATGTCGCGCAGCCGCCCGGCCCACTCGGAACCCTCGCCGCTCAGCATCGCCGATGGCATGGCCCAGGTCTTGGGGTTGCCGTCCGGGTCGGCAAATTCCAGCAGACGGCCCCAACCGTTGGCATCGTCGGCGCGGGTGCGGGCTGTGACCACCAAGCGGCTGCACAGCCACATGGGGCGCTTCTCTTTGCCCTCGGCATCAAGGGCGGTGTGCCAAACGCCGTGGTCCGTCACCATGAACGGATCGAAGCCGGCCGGTGATTCGTCGCCACCATCGCCGCCACCGGCCGCTGCAGCGCCACCACCACCACCGTGGCCACCATCGCCACCAGCATCGCCGGCCGCTGCGGGTGCACCCTCACCCTTGCCACCCTGCACCACGCGCAACGCAGGGGTGATGCGGGCCGGCGCCAGGTCATCGGCGGGCAACGCCGGTGCATCGGCTGCTGCCGCAGGCTGATCGGCCGGCAGCGCACCCGCACACAGGGCCGCCACAGCGGGATCGATGACGCCGCGCACCGCATCGCCACCGGCTTGTGCGGCCAGGTCGTTGAAATCAGTGCCATCGCCCACCAGGCCGGTCGGGAACACCGCCGCCGCCAGTGCACCGCCCACACGGGCCGCACGCACGGCGCTGGCCGCTTTGTCCCGGCCCGGGTTCTTGCCGGTGCGATGGTGCGTGCCGTGGTCATCATCCCCGCACTCCAGCAGCGGCAACGCGGGCCACTGCGCCCGCAAGGCCTTGGCAACGTGCACCAGGTTGCCAGCGTCAAAGCACACCACCACCGCCCAGCCGGTGGCCGCGTGAATGCTGGCTGCCGTGGCGTAGCCCTCGGCCAGCAGCAGCACCGGCGCACCATCGGCCTGGCCGATCACATGCCATAGGCCGGACTTCTTGCCACCGGGCAAGAAGCGTTTGTCGGTGCTGCCATCGGCCGGCCTGGCCGGGGCGATGCGCTGCAGGTTGTGCAGATCGCCGGCCGCATCGCGCAACGGCACCAGCAGCGTGCCATCGGGCAGGTAGCGCACGCCGTGGCCCTGCACTCCCTTGCGCACCAGGTAGGGCGATTGGCCGGCCTCGCTGGCATCGGCCCACATGGCCACCGCATCACGGGCTGCTTTCTCGGCGCGGCGCCGGTATTCGGCTGTCTCGGCATCACGCTGTTGGCGCTTCAGGCCGGCCAGGCGCTCGGCCTCGGCCCGGGCAGCCGGGTCTGGTGCAGACGCCTGCACAGCGTCGGCAGCCGGAACGCGGTAGCCATGATCCTTGGCAATGCCGAACAGCGTGCCGATGGTGGTTGCACCGCCGGCCTTGATGCTGCGCCAGGTGTCGCGGGCGTTGCGCTGGTCGTAGGTTTCGCCGCGTGCGCTCCACTCGTTCCACAGATCGAAGCCGGCCGCGTCGGGGATCTCCGATTTGATCGCCATGCCCAGCCGCGCCCAGGTGTCCCGGTCAACATCCGGCGGGATGCTGGCCAACGCATCGCGGATCAGCTCGGGCGTGATCGTGCGTGGTGCCGGGCGGGGTGCGTGGGGTGTGGGCATGTGGGTTGCGGGTGGGTGCGCCGGGGCGCTGCAAGGGGTTCAAGGCACAAGGGCCGGTTGCCCGGCCCTTGCTTTGCTCAGGGTGGCGCTGCGGACGCTTGGCGGCGCCGGCCTGCGGCGTCCGCCAGGTGGCCCAGCTCGGCAGCCAGGCGCTCGCACTGGCGCCGCAGGGTGTGCGCCTCGTCGGCCAACACTGGGGCGGTGCTGTCGGCATTCATCAGCACCTGCAGCCGGGCCGTGATGCGCCGCCATTGCGCGATGTGGCGGCGCACCGCCGCATCACCCCGGGCTGGCTTTTGGGTGGGTTGCATCATCACCGGCCCCCTTCCAGCAAGGCCAACATCGGCAGCGCATGCACCCACCGCACCCAGCCGCGCAGTGCCAGGTGCAGCACCAGGCGGCGCAGGGTCTGGCGGGCCTTCACTGGTGGCCACCGGCGCGCAGCATGTCATGTGCCAAGGTCGACATCGAAGCCATGGCTTCGATGTGCCCAAACTGACGCGCAAAGTGAAACAGCAGACCGGGCACATCGTCAGCACTTTGGTAGTCGCCCGCCGTTTGCTTGTTGCCCGGGTTGCCGTCGGCGCTAATCAGGCAGCCCAATGCATCGGCAACTTCGGCGCAGCTCCTTGCCAGCTCTTGCGCCTCCTCCGCCGCGCCCGCTGCAATGGCCCGCAGATCGGCGCGGCTCAAGTGCGGCGCGGCCTTGCTGATCAGCAGGTTCATACAGTCGGCAGTGCTGAACGGCACCAGCTCGGATGCATCTTCCTCGGCGGCCTCGGCTTCAAGCGAGCGGGTGCTCATTTCGCACCCCACGAAGCCGGGCGGTCGGGAAACTCTGTCATCGCCTGCACCAGCCCTGTGATGCCAAGGCACTGACGCAGCAAGTACAACCCACCCGCGTAGGCTGTCGTTGCGCAAACTTCCGGGCCGCCATTCCCGGTTGATGTCAATTGCTCTTCGATGGTTGTCATGATCCCCTCGCAACTCGTCAGCAGGAGTTGCAGGTCCAGCAGAAGCCCCGGGAGCGTGGCGCCATCCGAGATGGCATACGCCACCTTGTCGCTGATGCTGAACAGCGGCGCGGTGCCGGCCAGCACCGGCCATTGGCGCGGTTTGGCAGCGGCTGGCGTGGTGGTGCTGGCCGTGGTGGTGGTGTTGCCGCTCATGACTGCACCCCCGCTGCATCGGCGGCCAACAGCAGCGCGGCGGCCAGTTCACGGGCCTTGCCGGCACCCATTTCCTGGGTGAATCGCCACTGCGCCGGGCGCTCGCCGGTCAGCAGCTGCGCCACCAGATCGATGCGTGTGCCTATGGCAACGATCGCTTTGGATGCGCCGTCAAGGGTGATGAAGGTCGCGGTGGTCGGCGTGGCACCGGGCTGCTGGCCCGCATGGCTACAGCCCCGGGGGTTGGCAAGGATGTTCATGCTGCATCCCCGTCGCTTCCGGTCGCCTTGCGGGCGTCGCACAAGGCGCCTGCCGTCCTGGGCGCCAGAAACCATTCCTCGGCACCCCCTTGCAGCCAGGCTTCACCACCGTGGGCAACGCATGCCAGATCACACAACCACCCGATGTGTGATGCGACCGACGTTGCCGAGCCGATAGAACTTTGGCTGCCCGCGATGACATCCAACAGCAACATGCGCAAGTCGTCAGCGCGCCCGGCCAGGTCGTTGAACAGATAGGAAACCGTCTTTGCCGCATTCGACGCGGGGGATGCTTCGTCCTGCGCGGCGGTGGAGGCCCCACCATGCACCGCCAGGCTGGCCGCAATGGCCATCCGCCAAGGGTGATCGTCGCCATAGCCCGATGCCTGCATCCAGCCGGAAAGCTCTTGCAGCAGCTCCCGGGGCTCGGGTACGGCGGTGGTCGGGGTCTGGGGGGATGCGGCCAGGGCGGCCGGGAGAATGGGCGCAGCAGCGCCACGGGATGCGTCAGCCATGATGGCTCCTATGGGACAGGTCAACAAACCTGCCGCCCCCGCCGTCAAACGAGGGTGACAAGACGTGCGGGGTTGACAGACCGGCCATAGGTTCCGGCAGGGGCTTGCGCCCCTCCCCGCACGCCCTGCCATAGAAGCAAGACGCACTGCGCAACAAAAAAGCCGCAAAACGGATATCCGGCGCGGCTGTTGCGCCTATGGATCGGGCTGTCAAACCCGCACCCCGGGATTGCCGGGGCAGCGCCAGTGTAGGGCAGGCCAGCCGAAGGGCGCAAGCCGGCCCCGGCTGCCGCGCTTTCGCACATCTGCAGCGCGGCCGGCCGCGTTCCCTGAGGGTTAAAGGAAGCTGTCAGCCACCGCCTAGCGGCATGGGCTTGATGAAGAACAGCCGGCACCGCCGTGCGCTCGACAGCCGGCAGGCGGTGCAGGGCGGCACGGCGCATCACTCGAGTGCCCCCACCTGGCGCAGGAATGCCACCACCGCCGCCAGGTCAGGCAGCGTGCGAGACAGGCCCCAACGGCTCAGCAGGTAGACGCACAGACCGTCGGTCTCGGTCATCGTGCACAGGGTGAAGCCGGCCAGGGCTGCGCGGGCCCGCAGCGTGGCGAAGGGCGCGCCATCGGTCGGGCAGGTGGGCTGCGCACAAAGGCGAGCGGTGCATGCGCCAGACGCGGCCGGCCGGCCGGACAAGGTCCGGGTCATGCTCGGTCCCCTTGAAGCGCGTCATCGTCACCGCTGGCAATCCAGGGCGGTGGATCATCGGCAAGTTGCTGGCGCATGCCGGTGCTTGGCAAGGCGTCAGGCTCAAACATCAGCCGGCCCTGCACCCACGCGTGCCGGCTGGCGTGGCAGCCGCGCCGCTGGCGTGCTATTGACAGATTGGCTACCGGCGCAACGCTGGGCAATGCAGTCATTGCGCACCGCCTGGGATGGCCAGATCGGGGCCGGCAATGGGGGCCCTTGGCTTGCTGCGCTCGATCACTGAATCCATCCACTGATCGATGTCGCTGGATCGCCAAGCCACCACTTTGCCGCCGGGCAGGTGCACGCATTTCGGAAACGTGCCGGCGGACATGCCGGCATACACGTAGCTCTTGCCGACGCCACAGATCACCACCAGCTCGCTCAGGCGGATGAACCGTTCAGCTTCGTGCGCCAGCTTCAGGGGCAGCGCAGCACGAAGCTGGCGCACGTGGCGCAGGGACACTTCCGGGTGGGTCTTCATGGGCGCGCTCAGGTCTCGGGTTGACATGGCGCACAGTGTTCCGACCACTCCAACTTCCCGCAACTTGCCGAGTGATCGGCAAGATCAGGACCAAGCGCGACAAGGGCTTGGCGCAATTGGTGCGCCACGGCCGGCAAGACGCCGGCAAGGTGGCGGCAAGGCCCAGTGGCTAGTTTTTTTCCACCGCTGCAGCCAACTTGGCGAATGCGGTGCGGGCCGATCGCTCCCTGTCACTGCAGAACTTCCCGGCAATCGCCTGCCGCTCCAGCCCGACAACAGCGGCGATTTCCTGATTCTTCATGCCTGCCGCCATCATCTTGCGAACAGCGGCCATCTGCGGGCCAGTCCAGCCCTTGCGCAGTTTTGGCCACTTCCCATCGTCAGGATGCACGACGCGCACATCCTCCAACAGGGCGCCAAGTGTCAGGCCATCGACGGCTACCTTGGATGCATCGACCGGTGCCAGTTTTATAGCCGGTTGTACCGGCAAGCCGAACAGCGCAATCGCGTCGATTTCACGGATGGCCAGCGCGGCATGCGGCCCTTCATCGAGCGCGGCAAAGCTTGTTGCCTTCTGTGTCCAGAACCAGCGCAGACACTCGATGGAACCAACCCGGCACTGGCCCAAACCGTCAGTGCTGCCGGGATAGTCATCAGGCATCAACCACTCGTCATGCCAGATCGGCCAGGCTTCTGCGCCGGGCCGCAATTCGTAGAACCGCAAAACCGGGCCGTCCTCCATCCGGTTCAGCACATGGTCGGCCAGCACCCGCACCGCTTGCCGGCCCGTGCGCTGGCGCATCAGCAGCACAAGATCGGCAACGCGCACCAGGCGCTGGCCGTCCTCGCCGAACAGATCGCCCCAGCGGTTGGCATCGTGCGGCGGCAGCCCGGCCAGGCTGGGCGGTGGATAGGGGACAGGCGAAACGTCGCTCAGGTCGGTGCGCGGCAACGGGCTGTCGATGACCCAGTGGAAGAAGCGGTCCGGGTCGGCCACCGCTTCTTGGGGTTGTTCACCCGGCGCTGGTGGCCTGGGCTTGTCGTCTGTCATCGCATGCACCCCATGCCATGTGCCCCCGAAACGAAGGCCGCGCCCACCTGGCGGGGGCGCCGGGTGAACTGCTGGGGATCAACCAGCAGCCGGGCGCGGCACGCCGATTGTCGGGCAAGACACCGAACAGGGCATCAGCCGGCCCGGCGCTGGGGCGCTGGGGCAGGGGATCCCCGTGCGCGCCATCTTTCCGGCAGTGGTTGCCAACATCCTGCAAGCAGCCCCAGGAAACCGCAGTTTTGACCCCTCCGCAGGCTGCACTGATCGTTCAAATCCTTTGCAAACAACCCTTTAACCCCTCCCCCTATCCATTTCGCGGGTTTGCGAACGGATTTCAACCGCCGGTCTTCGATAGTTTTAATTTATAGATTTCAGCCCCCCCTCCCCTACCCCTGCCCACCTGTGGGGCAGCTCGCCAGGTAAGCCACCAGGTGGACCAGATCGATGCAGATCGGCAAGAACAAGGAAAGAAGGAAGGAAGAAGTCTTCTCTCTCTCTCTCTCTCTCTCTCTCTCTTGTCCCCGCTGTCCCCGGTCTGTCCCCGGTGCTGTCCCCGCTACTTTCAGCGCCAAGCCTGGGTAGAAATCTGTTTCCTGACAACAACTTAGCTATGAATCCGTCACATCTGTCCCCGGTCCCCACCCCGGTCTGCCTTGTCCACGCCTTTTTTGTAGGCTGCAGAACCCAGCCAGCCGGCGGCAAATCTCACCCGGATCAACCCAGCGCCGGCCCGCTGCTGTCTTTGCTGGTGCTCAGCCAGCCATCAGCCGCGCGAAGATGGTTCCCACCACCGCCGCCCCTGCGGCCCACATTGCCCACGGCCTACCGGCCGGCAGCAAGGCATGCAGCAGCGCAGGCACCTGGCGCTGGCGCCCATCCGCTCAGACCGGGATCAGTCTTGATGGACAAAGCCCGGCACAAGGCCGGGCGCGGTGCGGGCAGGCCGGTGCGTTGCCGGTCAGGCCTGGCGCTCGGGCAGGCGCACCACCTCACCCCCGGTGCGCAACCGGTCAAGGTAATTGGCCCAGGTCTGCATCATCGTGCGGCGCTGGTCCAGAAACTCGGTGCGGTTGTAGGCCCGCCCCAGGGCATCGGGCACGCTGCGGGCCAGTTGGGCTTCGATCACAGCCACGTCCACGCCCAGCCGCT
>JANOBL010000290.1:0-9730 GCA_031411635.1 Betaproteobacteria bacterium | reverse complement strand
CAGCAGCCGATTGCGGGCCGCATCATACGCCCGGGCCAGGGCCCGCTCGAAGGCGAAGGCGTCCGAAGAACCATGGGCCTTGAACACCAGGCCGCGCAGGCCCAGCAAGGCGCCGCCACTGTAGCGCCGGTGGTCGACCCGGGCCTTGAAACGCTTCAACACCGGCAGCGCCACCAGCGCGGCCAGCTTGCTGAGGGGGCCGCGGGTGAACTCCTCCTTGATGAACTGGCCCATCATGCCGGCCAGGCCCTCGGAGGTCTTGAGCATCACATTGCCGACAAAACCGTCGCAGACCACCAGATCGGTGGTGCCCTTGAAGATGTCATTGCCTTCGACATTGCCGTGAAAGTTGATCTGGCCGGCGGCATCGGCGGCACGCAGCAACTCAGCGGCGCGCTTGATGATCTCGCTGCCCTTGATGGCTTCTTCGCCGATGTTGAGCAGGCCCACGCTGGGCTGCTCGTTGCCATCCAGCGCACCGACCAGTGCACTGCCCATCACCGCAAACTGCAGCAGGTGCTCGGCACTGCAATCCACGTTGGCGCCCAGATCCAGCACCTTGGTGAAGCCACCGCGCATATTGGGCAGCAGCGCGGCAATCGCCGGCCGGTCGATGCCGTCGAAGGTCTTGAGCACATAGCGCGCCAGCGCCATCAGCGCGCCGGTGTTGCCGGCTGACACCGCCACATCGGCGGCGGCGGGCTGGTCGGTGGCTTGGCCGGATGGGGCTTTGAGCTGGGCGATCGCCACCCGCATCGACGAATCACGCTTGCGGCGCAGCGCCACCTCCACCGCATCGTGCATCGCCACCACCTCGGTGGCGGTAACCAGGGTGCAACGGGGCCAGCCCTGGGCCGGCAGCAGCGCCTGCGCGGTGCCCACCAACACCAGGTCGGCTTCGGGATGGCCGGCCAGAAACGCCCGGCAGGCCGGCAAGGTGACCGATGGCCCATGGTCGCCGCCCATGCAATCCACCGCCACGCGCACGCGGCTCAAGGGTTGCAAGGCGGAGGACTGTGGCAACTTGAGGGGCACGTCAGGTTGGGGCGCTGGCGAAGTCAGGCCGGTGTAGCGCAAATCACCCGCCGACAGCCAGGGCGCGTTGCAAATGCTGGTGACGGTAGGCGATGTAACGGCGCCGCACAAGCCGGGCCGCCCCGGACAAACAGCCCGGCCCAAAATGCCAAAGCCGTGCGAAAAAACCCGGCCGCGCCATTCAACGGGGCCGGGTTGCGATGCTCAGAACCAGCGTCGGTGCGTGGGCAGCCCGGCAGACACCGGTCACGGCCCCGCAGACCCAAAATCAGGCGTCGGCCTTGCTCTTGAGCACCTTGCGGCCGCGGTAAAAGCCGGTCGGGCTGATGTGGTGGCGCAAATGCACTTCACCGGTGGTGGGCTCGATGCCGATGCCCGGCGTGACCAGCGCGTTGTGCGAGCGGTGCATGCCGCGCTTGGAAGGCGACTTCTTGTTCTGTTGAACGGCCATGAAAATCTCCTGATCGGGCTGGTGTGATGCAGCGTGTGGGGCTGCGTGTGGCGCAATGGGTTCACACCGAAGAAAAGCCCATGATTGTAGCACCGTGGCCAGCCTTCTTTGGCAGTCTCAGGTGGACGACGGGTCCGATCCACCACCGATCTTGAGGCCACGCAGCGCCGCAAACGGGTTGGGCCGCTTTTCGGCCGGGTTTTCGGCAGGATTTTCGGCCGGCCCGTCGGCGGATTCAGGATCAGCCGATGCCTGATCCGCCTCGTGGGCTTCCAGCGTGATCGCCACCGGCAGCGGTTGTGGGCAAGAGTCGTGGCGCGGCACCAGCGGCAGCGACAGCAGCAGCTCATCCTCCACAAGTTCGCGCAGGTCCAGCGACCGGCTCAGCGCCAGCACATCGTCTTCGCTGTCGGCATCCAGCGCCTCGGCTTGCGACTCGCCATGCACAAAGCGCAGCCGCCGATCCAGGTCCAGCGTGATCGCCATCGGTTGCAGGCAGCGCTGGCAGCTCAGCCAGACCGGCGCCTGGGCCTGCAGGTGCAGCCAGACCTCCGCCTCGCCCGCCGGCACAGTGCGGCGCTCACCCGACGCTTGCCAGGCCACATCGGCCCGGCCCAGGTCCTGCGGCGGCACCTGCAACTCGGCCAGGCGGGTCAGGCTGTGGCCCGGCCAAATGCCACCCAGCGAAGCGCCATCGGCTGCAAAAGCCGCCACATCCAGGCGCAGCGGATCGTGTCGCGTAGCTCTCATCAGGCCAGTGTAAGTTGCTGCGATGGGACACTCCATGCCATGCCCGCAACCCCGTCCACCCCCCAACCCCGCTTGATCCTGGCGTCGACATCACGCTACCGGCGCGAGTTGCTGCAGCGCTTGCGGCTGGATTTCGACACCGAGGCGCCGCAGGTGGACGAAGCCGCACGGCCCGGCGAAACCCCGGCCGAACTGGCGCCACGGCTGGCGCTGGAAAAAGCCCAGGCTGTAGCAAGCCACCATCCTCAAGCGGTGGTGATTGGCGCCGACCAGGTGGCCGATCTGGCGGGTGTGGCGATCGGCAAGCCGGGCACGCATGCCCGCGCCGTGGCCCAGTTGCAGGCCTTGCGCGGCCAGAGGGTGGTGTTTCACACGGCGGTGGCAGTGCTGCGGCCAGCTACCGGCTACGCCAGTGTGCAGGTGGCGGCGGTGGTGGTGCGGTTTCGTGCGCTGCGCGATGCCGAGATCGAGTACTACCTGCGGCTGGAACAACCGTATGACTGCGCCGGCAGCGCCAAATGCGAAACCCTGGGCATCGCGCTGCTCGAATCCATCGAGTCTGACGACCCCAGCGCGCTGATCGGCCTGCCGCTGATCCGCACCTGCACGATGCTGCGCGAGGCCGGCATCGACGTGCTGGCGGTGCCGGCATGAGCGGCGTGGCGGCATCACCCGGCCGGCTGGTGCTGGTGCCCAATGCGCTGGACCTGGGCACCGACATTGAGGTGGATTTGCGCGATGTGCTGCCGCAAGCGGTGCTGGACCGCGCCGCAAGGCTGGCTTACTGGGTTTGCGAAAACGCCAAGACCACCCGCGCTTTCCTGAAGCGGGTGGACCGGCTGGTGCCGCTGGCCCAGCCGCTGCAGCAGATCCAGATCATCGAGCTGCCGCGCCCACCCAAGGGGGGTGCTGGGCCAGCGCGTGGCGCTGTGGCGGCGCCCGACCTGAGGCCGCTGCTGGCACCGGCGCTGGCCGGCCACGATGTGGGTTTGTTGTCAGAAGCCGGCCTGCCCGCCGTGGCCGATCCCGGCGCCGCGCTGGTGCAAGCCGCCCATGCGATGGGCTTGCGGGTGGAGCCGCTGGCCGGGCCCAGCGCCTTGTTGCTGGCGCTGGCGGCCAGTGGCTTGAACGGTCAGAGTTTTGCGTTTGTCGGTTACCTGCCGGTGGACGGCGCCGCCCGCGCGGCCCGCATCCGCGAGCTGGAAGCGGCATCGCGGCGCCAGGCGCAAAGCCAGATCGCGATCGAAACGCCATACCGCAACGATGTGCTGTGGGCGGCGCTGGTCGAGCATCTGCAACCCGGCACCCGGCTGGGCCTGGCCTGTGGTTTGACCCTGCCCGGCTGCCGCTGCGAAACCCGCACGGTGCAGGCCTGGCGCGCCAAGCCTGGGCCGGCGCTGGGCGGCCGGCTGCCGGCGGTGTTTACATGGCTGGCTGGTTGAACAGGCTCAGATTTTTCCGCCGCCCAGCAGCGAGCCCACCTTGCGCCGGCTGCGGATATTGGGCGACAAGCCCCGCACCGGGGCCGATGCGGCCACTTTCTGCTCCCAGGCCGGTTTGTCGGCCGACACGGCAGCGGGCTCGTAAGGCCGGTCAAAAAACGGATCAGCCGGTGGGGCCGGCGGCGTTTGGCTGCGGCGCGGCCGGTCTGCATCGCGGGCATAGCGCTCGGGCTCGCGGGCAAAGCGCTCCACATCACGCGGCGGGCGCTCAAACTCGCGCCGGGCCGGGCCCTGTGCCACCTCGGCGCCATCGCTGGCCACTTCGCTCACCACCTCGCGTGGCCGGTAGGGTGGCCGGCGCGGCCGGTCGTCCACCAACTCAAACGGCTCCAGCTCGATCTTCTTCTTGATCAGCCGCTCGATATCGCCCACCAACCGCACGTCGTCGCGGTCCACCAAGGTCACCGCCAGGCCCGACGCGCCAGCGCGGCCGGTGCGGCCGATGCGGTGCACATAGTCTTCGGCGTTGTACGGCACATCAAAGTTGAACACCGCCGGCAGATCGACGATGTCCAGCCCACGCGCCGCCACATCGGTGGCCACCAGCACGTCCACCTCGCCGCGCTTGAATGCATCCAGCGATTTCAGCCGCTCGTCCTGCGATTTGTCGCCATGCAGCGCCGAGGTTTTCAGGCCTTCCCGCTCAAACGAGCGTGCCAGCCGCGCCGCGCCCAGCTTGGAGTTGACGAATACCAGCGCCTGCGTCAGCGCTCGGGTCTTGATCAACTGGTGCACCGCCGCGCGCTTGTCGTCCTCGTTGACGCTGTAGAAGCGCTGCTCCACGTTGGTGGCGGTGGCATTGGGCCGCGCCACTTCCACGGTGATCGGGTCTTGCAGGTAACTCTGCGCCAGCTTGCGGATTTCGGGCGAAAACGTGGCCGAAAACAGCAAGGTCTGGCGCTGCTTGGGCAGGTAGCTGAGGATGCGCTGCAAATCGGGCAAAAAGCCGATGTCCAGCATGCGGTCGGCCTCGTCCAGCACCACGTATTCCACCTGGTTCAGCACGCAGTTTTTGGCTTCGATGTGGTCCAGCAAGCGTCCGGGGGTGGCGATCAGCACCTCCACGCCCTGCTTCAGCTCCAGGGTTTGCGGCTTCATGTCGATGCCGCCAAACACCACCATTGAGCGCAACTGGCTGTGCTTGGCGTAGGTCTTGACGTTGTTGGCCACCTGGTCGGCCAGCTCGCGGGTGGGTGTCAACACCAGGGCGCGCACCGGGTGGCGGGCGGGTGACATCGACGCCGTCTCGTGCTTCAGCATGCGCTGCAGCAGCGGCAGCGAAAACGCCGCCGTCTTGCCGGTGCCAGTCTGTGCTGCGCCCATCACATCGCGCCCGGCCAGCACCAGCGGAATCGCCTTGGCCTGGATCGGCGTCATCGCGGTGTAGCCCGATTCGGCCACTGCGCGCAGCAGTTTGGCATCGAGCGCAAGGCTCTCGAAGCGCTGCGGGGCCGCGTCTGGCACGGGGGTGTCGGCGGCCGTGGCCACCGGATCGTCAAGCAGGGTGTTGTCAGTCATGAACCCAGGATTATCCCTGAGACGTGAATTTGGTGGGCTTTTGTGTTTGACGGGCCGACGCGGCCTTGCCACTGGTCCTTAAAATCCGCGCCTTCGCGCTGGCCGGACACCGGCCAGCGCTGCGCTACCGGGGCCAGTCCTTCACGCATGAAAATCGTCTTGTTGGGGCCGGATGGCCAGGTGGGTTGGGAGCTGCAGCGCGCGTTGGCACCGCTGGGCGAGTTGATCGCCCTGCCGCGCAGCATGGCCGACCTGGCCCAACCCGAAGCGCTGGCGGCCAGCGTGCTGGCGCTGCGGCCCGATGTGCTGGTCAATGCCGGCGCCTACACCGCCGTGGACAAGGCCGAGAGCGAGCCCGCGCTGGCCCACACCATCAACGCCGCCGCGCCGGGCGCATTGGCCAAGGTGATGGCCAGGCTGGGCGGCTGGCTGCTGCACTTCAGCAGCGACTACGTGTTTGACGGCAGCGGCGACCAAGCCCGCGACGAAGCCGCGCCCACCGGCCCGTTGAACGTGTATGGTCACAGCAAGCTGGCCGGCGAAGACCTGATCCGCGCCAGCGGCTGCCACCACCTGATCCTGCGCACAAGCTGGGTGTACGCCGCGCGCGGCGACAACTTTGCCCGCACGATGCTGCGCCTGGCCGCCGAGCGCGAAACGCTGAGCGTGATCGACGACCAGACCGGCGCCCCCACCGGTGCCGATCTGCTGGCCGACCTGAGCGCCCATCTGTTGCGCCGCGCGATGACCGACCTTGGTGTCAGCGGCACCTATCACGCCGCAGCAGCCGGCGCGACAAGCTGGTGCGGTTACGCCCGCCATGTGCTGGGCCGGGCGCAGCAGCACGGGCTGGCGCTGCGCGCCGGGCCTGCGCAGGTGCAGGCCATCCCCAGCAGCGCCTACGCCACGCCAGCGCGGCGGCCGTTGAACTCCCGGCTCGACACCCACAAGCTGCGCAATACGTTTGAGCTGACGCTGCCACCCTGGCAAGCCGGTGTGGACCGGATGCTGAGTGAAATCCTGCCACCAGGCCCTGCCCCGTCACCGATCGCCAAACCATGAAATTCACTGCCACCCGTTTGCCCGATGTGGTGTTGATCGAACCCGCCGTGTTTGGCGACGACCGCGGCTGGTTCATGGAGAGCTTCAGCCAGCAGCGTTTTCACCAAGGCCTGACGGCGCTGGGCCTGCCGCTGCCCCGGCCGTTTGTGCAAGACAACGAATCCCAGTCAGCCTTGGGCGTGCTGCGCGGCCTGCACTACCAGTTGCCGCCACATCCGCAAGGCAAGCTGGTGCGGGTGGTGCAAGGCGCGGTGCTGGATGTGGCGGTGGACATCCGGCGCACCTCCCCCACGTTTGGCCAGTGGGTGGCCGAAACACTGAGCGCCAAGAACCGCCGCCAAATGTGGATTCCCGCGGGTTTTGCGCATGGCTTTGTCGCGCTGCAGGACAACACGCGCTTTCTCTACAAAACCACCGATTTCTACGCCAAGGACTGTGAGCGTGCGATCCGCTGGGACGACCCGGCCATCGCCATCCACTGGCCGGCCAACCTGGTACCGCGCCTGGCGCCCAAGGATGCCGACGCGCCGCTGTTGTCTGATGCCGACAGCTTTTGATCTTGCCAATTTGATCTTGCCCACCGAGAACCCACCATGCCTGAAACAACTGCCAGCCGCCTGACCGAACCCTCGGCCTACCACGCGCTGCAGCAGCAACTGCGGGCATCACCCAGCACCTGGCTGGTCACCGGCGTGGCCGGCTTCATTGGCAGCCACTTGCTGGAAACCCTGCTGGGCCTGGGCCAGCGGGTGGTGGGCCTGGACAACTTTGCCACCGGCCACCAGCACAACCTGGACCAGGTGCGGGCACTGGTCGGCGAGCCGGCCTGGGCGGGCTTCAGCTTCATCGAAGGCGATATCCGCAACCTGGCCGATTGCAAGCAGGCCTGCCAGGGCGTGGACCGGGTGCTGCACCAGGCCGCGCTGGGCTCGGTGCCACGCTCGCTGGCCGATCCGATCACCAGCAACGCCACCAATGTGGGTGGATTTTTGAACATGCTGGTGGCCGCGCGCGACGCCGGTGTGCAGCGCTTTGTCTACGCCGCCAGCAGCTCCACCTACGGCGATCATCCCGGCCTGCCCAAGGTGGAAGACACCATCGGCAAACCGCTGTCGCCGTATGCGGTGACCAAATACGTCAACGAGCTGTATGCCGATGTGTTTGCGCGCAGCTACGGCTTGCCATCGATCGGCCTGCGCTACTTCAATGTGTTTGGGCCACGCCAAGACCCGAATGGCGCCTACGCGGCGGTGATCCCCAAATGGGCCGCCGCGATGCTGCAGGGCGACACGGTGTACATCAACGGCGACGGCGAGACCAGCCGCGATTTTTGCTACGTGGCCAATGCGGTGCAGGCCAACCTGCTGGCCGCCACGGTGGCCGATGCCGCAGCGGTCAACCAGGTCTACAACGTTGCGGTGGGCGACCAGACCACGCTGAAGGGCTTGCACGCGATGCTGGCCCAGGCGCTGACAGCGGCGCAGCCGGGGCTGACGGTGGCCGCGCCCGAGCACCGGGATTTCCGCGCAGGGGATGTGCGGCACTCGCGCGCAGATGTGGGCAAGGCGGGCCGCCTGTTGGGCTATGTGCCAACACACACCATCTGGCAGGGGCTGGTGCTGACGTCAGCAAGCTACGTACGTCGCTAGCCGGAAGTCAAGGTCTGGCTCACGCGGGCAGTACGGCCGCAACAGCTTGAGTTGCGCGCCTCGGACCTTGAGCCTTTGCTGACCGAAAATCACCGTGCCTGTCGGGTATGGGGGTATGGGGGTCTGGGGCTAGGTGCTGCACCACTGCCTGAGCTCGGTGCTCGATGGGATCTAAGCGCCGGCCAGCAACGGTAGGTGCGCCAGGATCGACCCGCACATCCTTCGGCGCGCGGTCGACCAAGCCAGCCCTCCCCGCCGGCAGGACAGGCACAAGTTATTATTGAGCGTCTGCCTGAATGGATGACAGCGTGCCACCGAATAGAACCAGCGGGCGGATGTCGGCAACACCAGAGACCAGCAGCATCAGAACAGAATGACTTGGGGCCGCCGATCTGAACCAACATACAACAAGCCCTTACGCCATCGATGTGCACCCATGGTCCCCGATGGCGTGTTGCGATGACTGGCCAGGAGCGGCTCAACGGGTTCGATTGCTTCTCCAGCATCCAACAAGGCAAGTTCCCCATACAGCCCAATCCGAAGGGCATCGTCCTGCGGATGCGCATTCACGCTGAAACCCATGCACTCGAGTTCTAGTTTCCGCCGCCGCTCGCTGATCATGGCGCTGTGGTTTTGCAGTGCTCCATTTGCAGTCGCGCAGCCGTTGCAAAACAGTTCAGTCATGGACGCTGAAATGCGTGCGGCCCCTTCGTCGAACTCGCCGATCAGATTGCGCCAGCCTATGCAGGACAGCTCGGCAGCGGTGGCCGGCACCGCTGTGTCGCAAACAATGCCCGTACCGGTTGCTCCGCCCAAGCCGGGCGAGTTTGAGGCCTATGCCAAGGTGCCGCGCTTCGGCAGCCAATTGGCCAACGAGATCGGTGGCTCCAGCAGCGAGGTCGGGCCAACTGTGCCGGCGGACTACCTCATCCAGGTGGGCGACGAGTTGGTCGTCAGCATCTGGGGATCGGTGGATGCCGACTTGAGCCTGGCCGTCGACCGCTCGGGCCGCGTTGTGATCCCCAAGGTCGGGCCAGTATTGGTGGCGGGTGTGCGCTACGCCGATTTGCAGGACACGCTGTCGCGTCGATTGGGCCAGGTGTTCAAGAACTTCCAGCTCAGCGCCACGCTGGGAAGGCTCCGGGGCGTGCGCGTCTACGTCACAGGCTTCGTTGAACGACCGGGGGCCTACCTCGTGGCCGCACTGTCCACGACAGCCAACACGGTGATGCGCGCCGGCGGCCCGTCGGCGTCGGGCAGCTTCCGCGACATCCAGTTGCGCCGCAGTGGCGGTACGGTGGCCCGGGTCGACCTGTACGACCTTCTGCTCAACGGCAACCGAAGCGGCGACCGCCTGGTGCAGCCGGACGACGTGATCCATGTCGGCCCGGTCGGCACCCAGGTAGCGATGCTGGGCAGCATCAACCGCGAAGGCATCTTCGAGCTCAAGCCCGGGGAGACGGCCAAGGATGTATTGGAGATGGCTGGTGGCTTCAGCGCCATCGCAGATCGCACGCGCGTGACGATTGAACGACTTGATGAACGCAACAGCCGCCGTCTGGTGCAGCTTTCGGCGCTGCAATTGGCTGAAACCAGCCTTGCCAGCGGCGATGTGTTGCGTGTCTTCAGCGCCGTCGAAGCCAATCTGTCGGTCAACCGGCAGAACAAGCGGGTGCGGGTTGAAGGTGAGGTGCAGCGTCCGGGCGACTACATCCTGCCGCCCGAGAGCACGATCCAGGATGCACTCAACATCGCCGGTGGCC
>JANOBL010000289.1:0-5682 GCA_031411635.1 Betaproteobacteria bacterium | reverse complement strand
CCGCTGTTCAACATCTACCTGAACGAGGCCGACGAGTTGTCACGCCGGCTGGGTGTGGAGCTGGCCGAGTGGACTTTGGAGCAGCACCGCGCGGTGGGCGATACCGCCGTGTCTTTGGCGCATTCGCTGGCCGGCAGCTCGGGCGCCGTGGGTTACACCGAGCTGTCGCAATTGGCACGCGAGCTGGAGCACGCGCTGGACCGCTCGCATCTGCGTGGCCATGGCCGGGGCGATGAGGCCCGGCTGTTCACGCAGGCGGCCGACGAGATCCGCCGCTTGTTGCATATGTTTGCCGCCGGGTTCCTCAACAATGCCGATCCCGAGCTGTTGCGGGCCCTGCGCGAGATGGCCCACGGCGCCGCCGACGGTGCGCTGGCCGCGCGGCCAGCGCTGGGCGCCGCGGTGCTGGCGCCGATGGTCGGCCCGGTGCTGGCGGCCGCGCCGGCCGGGTCTGATGCCGCGGGCGCCGCAGGTGCAGGCTTTGGCCGCAGCAGCTTGCGCACGTTTGAGGCCCTGGCCCAGCCCCAGGCCCAGCCCTTGCGTGCCGGCGAGGGTGGCACCGGGTTTGACGAAGACATCGACCAGGTCGATGCGGTGGATGCAGAGCTGTTCGGCTTTTTTGTCGAAGAAGCCCAAGAGCTGTTGCCGCAGTTGCAAGCCCGCTTGCGTGAATGGGCGCAGCGCCCCGTCGAGCGCGATGCCGCCGCCGCCTGCATGCGCAGCCTGCACACCTTCAAGGGCAGCGCCCGCCTGGCCGGTGCGATGCGGCTGGGCGAGTTGGCGCACCGGCTGGAAACCGAGATCGAGCGCCTGCGCTCGGATGCCAACGGCGCGTCGACCGCTGCGGTCGAGGGCCTGGTCGCCCATGCCGATGTGCTGGAGGCCGGTTTTGATGCCTTGCGCCTGCTGCCGGGTGCGTCCGGCGCGGTGGCTGTGCCGCCGCCGGCAAGCACGGCCGCGCCAACCACCGTCACGGCGGTCGTCTCGGCAACGGCGCCGGCATCCACCGTGTTTGTCAGCCCGCCGGTTGCCGTACCCGCCCAACCTGCCCAACCTGCCCAACCTGCACAACCCGCCGCCGCCCCGGCAGCCCAAGCCACACCACGCCCGGCCGTTGCCGCGCCGTTGTTGGCCATCAGCGCGCCGGCATCGCTGATCGATTGGCGCCGCTTTGCCGCATCGCCTGGCACGGCCGAGCCGCAGGCGCAGCGGCCGGCCGGTGTGATCGCTGCCGGCTCGGTGCGGGTGCGGGCGCCGCTGCTGGACCGGCTGGTCAACCATGCCGGCGAGGTCAGCATCACCCGGGCCCGCATCGAATCCGATGTTGGCCAGTGGAAGAGTGGCCTGGCTGACCTGAACGACAACCTGGAGCGGCTGCGCACCCAGCTTCGCGACATCGAGTTGCAGGCCGAAACCCAGATCGGCACCCGGATGGAAGCGGCGCGCGCGGCAGCCCAGCAGTTTGATCCGCTGGAGCTGGACCGCTTTACCCGCTTCCAGGAGCTGACGCGCATGATGGCCGAGTCGGTGGCCGACGTGGCCACCGTGCAGCGTGGCCTGCAGCGCAGCCTGCAATCAACCGAAGACGCGCTGGCCCACCAAGCGCGCATGACCCGCGACATGCAGGACGACCTGCTGCGCACCCGCATGGTCGAGTTTGAGGGCTTGTCCGAGCGCCTGTACCGGGTGGTGCGCCAAGCCGCCAAGGAAACCGGCAAGGCGGTGCGGCTGGACATCGTCGGCGGCTCGATCGAGATCGACCGTGGTGTGCTGGACCGCATGTTGCCGGCGTTTGAGCATTTGCTGCGCAACAGCGTGGTGCACGGCGTGGAATCGCCGCAGGCGCGTACTGCGGCCGGCAAGGATGCCGTGGGCACGATCACCCTGGCGGTGGCCCAGATCGGCAACGAGGTGGCGGTGGAGGTGCGCGACGATGGCGCCGGGCTGGACCTGGCCGCGATCCGCGAGCGCGCACTGGCCCTGGGGCTGCTGGCCAGCGATGCCCAGCCCGACGCCGCGGCGCTGACCAACCTGATCTTCCAGCCCGGTGTCAGCACCGCAGCGGCGGTTACCGACCTGGCCGGCCGCGGTGTCGGCATGGACGTGGTGCGCACCGATGTCAACGCGATGGGCGGCCGCATCGAAACCGCCAGCGCGCCTGGCCAGGGCACCAGCGTGCGCCTGGTGCTGCCACTGACCACGGCAGTGACCCAGGTGGTGATGCTGCGCTGTGGTGAGCGTGCGGTGGCGGTGCCGTCCACCTTGGTGGAGGTGGTGCGCCGCCTGCCGGTGGCCGAGCTGGCACCGGCTTACAACAGCGGCCAGTACGGCGAGGGTGCTGCGGCAATGCCGTTCTTCTGGCTCGATGGGCTGCTGATGGGCAGCGCGATCGGGGTGGCCAGCGGCCGCACCGCTGCGGTGGTGGTGATCCGCAGCGCCGCGCAGCGTGTGATGCTGCATGTGGACGAGGTGATGGGCAACCAGGAGGTGGTGGTCAAGAACCTCGGGCCGCAGCTCTCCAGGGTGCCGGGCCTGGTGGGCATGACCTTGCTGCCGTCGGGCCTGCCGGCGCTGATCTACAACCCGGTGGCGCTGGCCACGCTGTATGGCGATGCTGCGCGCCAGGCCACCCTGGCCGCGCTGCACCCGTCGGCTGGCAATGGCTTGGCGGCGGCAGCGGTGGACCTGGCGCCGGCGCTGGCACCGCTGGTGCTGGTGGTGGACGATTCGCTCACGGTGCGGCGCATCACCCAGCGCCTGCTGGAGCGTGAAGGCTACCGGGTGGCGGTGGCCAAGGACGGCCTGGACGGGCTGGACAAGCTGGGCACCGAGGTGCCGGCGCTGTTGTTGACCGACATCGAGATGCCGCGCATGGACGGCTTTGACCTGGTGCGCAACATGCGCACCGATGCCCGCCTGGCCGAGCTGCCGGTGATCATGATCACCTCGCGCATTGCGCAAAAGCACCGCGATTACGCGGTGGAGCTGGGCGTGGACCATTACCTCGGCAAGCCCTATGTCGAAGAAGAGCTGTTGGGCCTGGTGGCGCGCTATGCGCGGCGTGCTGTCCCCGCTTGATCGTCTTGCCGGGTGGGCGGGGGTTCAAGCCCTGCCAGCCGAGGGTTTGGCGTTGTGCTTGGACAGTGCCGGCGCGCACCCAGGAGGGCGGCATGACACAGGTGGTTGATCGGCTTGCCGAGCTGACCTGCTTTCGCGATCGGGACATGCTGGATGTCAGCCTGGCGGGGGCGCTGCGCGAGTTGCTGCTGCCGCTGCAGGTGGCTATCCACCGCTGCGTGGGTGACGAAAAAGACCGCCGCTGGCTGACCCGGGCCCGGCTGGGCCGCGACGATGCCATGGCCTGGACCGAGCCACTCTGGTCGGAGTTTCTGGCGCTGCCGGCGCTGGCGGCGTTTCCTCTCCGGATGCAGGCGCTGCGCTTGCAGCAGGTGGTGGTGAGCACCGGTTCACCGCATCAGGCGATTTTTCCGCTGGTCAGTGAGGTCGAGGCGCTGGGTGTGCTGGAGATCGAGACCGAACAGGCGCTGGACGCCGATGCCTACCGCCAGATCGACAGCATCCTGCGCGTGTTTCGCAACTTCCAGGCGCTGCTGGATTACAGCGAGCGCGATACGCTGACCGGGCTGCTGAACCGCAAGACCTTTGACGATGCGTTCAACAAGCTGGCTGGCGCTGGCATGGCCGGCGACGCCAGCCAGCCGCAGCCCGGCGGCCCGGCCCTGCCCGGCGCTGCGCCAGCAGAGAGCCGCAGCCTGCCGCAGGCCCGGCCGCATTTCATCGGCGTGATCGACATCGACCATTTCAAACGTGTCAACGACAACCACGGCCACTTGATCGGCGATGAGGTGCTGCTGCTGCTGTCGCGGCTGATGCGCTCGGTGTTTCGCCACCACGACCGGCTGTACCGCTTTGGCGGCGAGGAGTTTGTCGTGCTGATGCGCTGTGCCAACGATGTCGAGGCCCGCATCGCGATGGAGCGTTTACGCAGCAGCATCAACGCTTTTGCCTTTCCGCAGGTGGGTGCGCTGTCGGTGTCCTCGGGCTACACCCAGGTGCAGCCTGGCGACACGCCCAGCCTGGCGTTCGACCGTGCCGACCGCGCGGTGTACTGGGCCAAAAACCATGGCCGCGACCAGGTTTGCAGCTTTGCCGAGTTGGTGGCCAGCGGTGAGCTGGCCGGCGATTCAAAGGTGGGTGATGTTGAACTGTTCTGAAGTTTCGCGGCGCTGCCTGGCCGTCCTGTTGTTGGCCTTGTCCTGCTCGCTGTGGGCGCAGCGGCCTGAGCCGGTGGCCGTGCCTGCGGCCGATGCGGCGGTGGTTGTCATCACCGCGCCGGCCTTGGTGGCCGACAAGGCACCGGCCTTCACGGTGCAGGAGTTTGATTGGCAGGATGCCACGCGCAACCGGGCGGTGCCGGTGCGGCTGTACCTGCCCAGCGGCGCCAGCGCCAGCCAGCCAGTGCCGCTGGTGGTGTTTTCGCACGGCATTGGCGGCACCCGCCGGGGCTACAGCTACCTGGGCCAGTTCTGGGCCAGCCAGGGTTATGCCAGCCTGCATTTGCAGCATGTGGGCAGCGACCGCGAGGTCTGGACCGGCAATGTCTTCAAGACCGCCAGCCGGCTGTTGACGGCGGCGCAAGAAACCGAGGCGGTGGCCCGGGTGCGGGATTTGAGCTTTGGCCTGGACCAGGTGCTGGGCGGTGCGCTGGCGCCGCTGATCGATGCCAGCCGCATCATCGCCGCCGGCCATTCCTACGGCGCCAACACCACCTTGCTGGCGGCCGGCGCGTTGGTGGAGCGCGACGGCCGGCCGCTGGATTTGCGTGATGCCCGCATCAAGGCCGCGATCGTGATCTCGGCGCCGCCGTTTTATGGCGAGTCGTCGGCCGACCGCATCCTGGGCGCGATTGCAGTGCCCAGCCTGCACATCACCGCCACCGAGGACATCATCCGCGTGCCAGGCTACTACTCACCGGCCAGCGACAGGCTGCTGGTGTTCAACGCCACCGGTGGGCCGGGCAAGACCTTGGCGGTGTTCGAGGGTGGCTCGCACAACATCTTCAGCGACCGGGGCTACAGCGGCGGGGGGCTGAATGCGCAGGTCAAGGCGGCGACGCAGGCCTTGTCTCTGGCCTTTCTGGACAGTGTGTTTGACGGCGACTCTGCCGGCTTGCGCCAGTGGGCGCAGCGCTTTGCCGGGCTGCTGGCGCGCACCAGCATCGCGCTGAACTGATCAGCCCAGCGGCTTGCCGCCCTTGACTGCCGCAAAGCGCGCCAGCGTGCGCTGACGCGCCAGGTCATGCGCCACCACCGGCCTGGGGTAGGTTTCATCCAGCACCACCCCGGCGGCGGCCAGCTCCAGCGGCCGGGCCAGCCACGGCGCGTGGATGGCCTTGTCCGGCAGACCAGCCAGTTGCGGCAGGTAGCGGCGGATGAACTTGCCGTCGGCATCAAACTTCTCGCTCTGGTTCACCGGGTTGAAGATGCGGAAATACGGCTGCGCATCACAGCCGGTGGACGCGGCCCACTGCCAGCCGCCGTTGTTGGCGGCCAGGTCGAAGTCGTTCAAATGGGTGGCAAACCAGGCCTCGCCCCGGCGCCAGTCCAGCCCCAGGTCTTTGGTCAAAAAGCTCGCCACCACCATGCGCAGCCGGTTGTGCAT
>JANOBL010000288.1:0-9739 GCA_031411635.1 Betaproteobacteria bacterium | reverse complement strand
TGGCCCAGCGCGCCCACGCCGGTGGGGTGGAACTCTGGGCCCTGACCGACCATGACGAAACCGGCGGCCTGGCCGAGGCCGCTGCCGCCGCAGCCACGCTGGGCATGGGTTTTTTAACCGGGGTTGAGATCTCGGTCACCTTTGCCCGCGAAACCGTGCACATCGTTGGCCTGGGCTTTGACGCCCACAACCCGGCGCTGTGCCAAGGCCTGGCCCACACCCGGGGCGGCCGCCTGGCCCGCGCCCGGGCGATGGCCGATGGCCTGGCGCAAGTGGGCCTGCAAGGCGCCTACGACGGCGCGCTGCGCTATGTCAGCAACCCGGCGCTGGTATCGCGCACCCACTTTGCACGCTGGCTGGTGGAAACCGGGGTTTGTGCCGACACCGGCTCGGTGTTCCGGCGTTACCTGACCGAGGGCAAACCGGGCTATGTGACCCACCAATGGGCCGGGCTGGGTGACGCGGTGCGCTGGATCACCCAGGCCGGCGGCGTTGCGGTGATCGCCCACCCGGGGCGCTACAAGTTCTCGGTCAACGAAGAGTTTGCGCTGTTCAGCGAGTTCAAAGCCCATGGCGGCCAGGGTGTGGAGGTGCTGACCGGCAGCCACGGCGCCGCCGACACCGTCAAATACACCGCCATGGCGCTGGAGTTTGACCTGCTGGCCTCGCGTGGCAGCGATTTCCACTCCCCTGGCGAGAGCCGCATCAACCTGGGCCAGTTACCCGATCTGCCTGGCAGCCTGACGCCGGTGTGGCAGGCGCTGGTTTGCCCCCTCTCCCTTTGAGGGAGAGGGTTGGGGTGAGGGTAGGCATCCGGCCCAGACCCAGACCCAGGCCAGGGGTAGAGTGAGCGGCTTTCACAAGCGGCATTGCGCCGCCGGTCCCGCCGCATGTCCCAGTACTTTGAAGTCCATCCCGACAATCCACAGCCACGCTTGATCAAACAAGCGGCCCAGTTGCTGCACAGCGGTGGTGTCTGCGCCGTGCCCACCGATTCCAGTTATGCGCTGGTCTGCCACCTCGATGACAAGGTGGCCGCCGAGGCGCTGCGCCACATCCGTCAGGTGGATGCCAAACACCACCTCACCTTGCTGTGCCGCGATCTGTCCGAGTTGGCCAGTTATGCCCGGGTGGACAACCGCCAGTACCGGCTGCTGAAGCTGGGCACCCCCGGGCCTTACACCTTCATCCTGGAGGCCACCAAGGAGGTGCCTCGCCGGCTGTCGCACCCATCGCGCCGCACCATTGGCCTGCGTGTGCCCGACCACCGGGTGACGCAGGCGCTGCTGGATGAGCTGGGCCAGCCGCTGCTGGCCACCACGCTGATTGCAGCGGGTGAAAGCGATCCGTTGAACGATCCGGAGGAAATCCGCCAGCGCTTCCAGAAACTGGTGGCGGCGGTGGTGGATGCCGGCGCCTGCCCGATGGCGCCCACCACGGTGATCGATTTGACCGAACAAGCCCCACAGCTTGTGCGCCAGGGCCGGGGCGACCTGGCACGGCTGGGGCTTTGACAGGCCTACAGCGCTGCGGTGACCACGATCTCCACCTTCCACTCCGGCTTGGCCAGCGTGGCCTGCACGGTGGCACGGGGCGGCGTGCGGCCGGCCACCACCCAACTGTCCCAGACCGCATTCATGCCCGGGAAATCGGCGATGTCGGCCAGGTAGATCTGGGCCCGCAGGATGCGCGTCTTGTCGCTGCCGGCCTGGGCCAGCAAGGCATCGATGGCGCCCAGCACCTCGCGCGTCTGGCTGGCGATATCGGGCGCCGCACCCACAGCCACCTGGCCGGCCAGGTAACACACGCCGTTGTGCACGGCCATCTCGGACATGCGGGCACCGACTTCAAAACGCTGGACCATGGTGGATCAATTTCCTTTGGCGGACGTGGGCGGGGCTTGTTTTGAATCGGAGCCATCCTGGTGCAAGCGCCGCACCCGCCGCCGCCGCCTGCGTTTGGGATCGTCCACCTTTTTTTCACCCAACTTGGGTTCTTTGCCGGCCAGCAGGCTGACGATGTTGCGCCAATGGCGCCACACCAGCAGCAGCGACATCACCGACACCGCCAGCGCCACGATCGGGCGGTCCAGAAACAGCAAGGTGTAAAACGGCGCAAACAGCGCCGCGATCAGCGAGGCCAGCGACGCATAGCGGAACAGCGCCGCAATCACCGCCCAGGTGATGACCGTGGCCAGGCCCAGCAAGGGCTCGTAGGCGATCAGCACCCCGGCTGCGGTAGCCACGCCCTTGCCACCCTGGAAGCGGTGGAACACCGGGAACAAATGGCCCAGAAACGCTGCCACGCCAACAAACGCGATCGTGGTGTCCTCAAAGCCCAGCTCGAACGAATACCACTGGATCAGCGCCGTCGGGATGCAGCCCTTGGCGGCATCCAGCAGCAGCGTCAGCACGGCGGCCAGCTTGCTGCCCGAGCGCAGCACATTGGTGGCACCCGGGTTTTTGGAGCCGTAGCTGCGGGGATCGGGCAAACGCATCGCCTTGCTGACCAGCACGGCAAACGACACCGAGCCGATCAGGTAGGCGATGAAAAACGCGATATAGCTGTAAACCAGATCCATGGGCTGTGGCCTTGTGTCCCGGTGGCCCGGCAGGCCGACACGGGGCCGTCGCCGGCGGGCTAACGACTGGAACCCAAGAGTGTAGACGGCAGCCGCTGCGCCAGGCGCTACTGCAATCGGGGGCCGACCTGTTGTCAGAACTAGAATATTGCCGATGTTGTGCATGCTTTACCGCCGACCCCAACGCCGCAGCCTGGTTTGGCTGCTGTTGCTCACACTGTTGCTGGCCACGCTGGCGCCGGGTGTGGCGCGTGCATTGGTGTTTTCGCGCGGTGATGCAGCCCCCTGGTCGGTGGTTTGTTCCAGGCTAGGCACGGCGCAAGACGGTGGTGCGCCGGCCAGCGAGCCCGCCCATCTGTTTGAGCATTGCCCGTTTTGCGCGCTGCAGGCCAACCCTTGGGCGCCGCCGCCTGCGGCTTTGGCCGCCGTGCCAGCGCCGCTGCTGGGCTTGGCCGTGCCAGTTCTGTTTTTGCGGGCGCCACGCCCGCTGTTTGCCTGGGCCCACGCCCAGCCACGCGCGCCGCCGCTGAGCGCCTGACACCGCCGCTGCGGTGAGCTGCCGGTGCACCAACGGTGCACAGCGGCGGCCCACCACCGTTGTCAGAAGCCCCCCTGGGCCGCCTGTGCCCTGCCGCTGTGTGCGGCCAGGCATGCGCCGGGTGGCCGTCCAGGAACATCCCTTGATCCAAGCCGTTTTCAACGCCCACCGCGCCCCGGTGCTGCGCCGCCATGCCGTGGCCCTGGCCGTGCTGGCCAGCTTGCCGAACCCCGCCCAGGCCCAATCCACCGACCCCAGCCGCGCCACCGGTGTGGTGGTGATCAACGGCAGCCAGCCCAGCTCGCTGCCCACCCGCATCCCCACCACGGTGGAAGGCATCAGCGCTGCCCAGATCGAGTTGACGATCAACGCCAGCGACAGCGAGGACGCGCGCCGAGCGCTGGACAGCCTGGGGTGGCAACACCGAATCGGCCTTCACCGGCGTGGCCGACAAGGGGGTGTGCAGCGCCGCCAGCCAGGTCTGCAGCTTGGCCCACCCGGCCCGCCAGGCCAACTTTTACTCGCCCAAAACGGCGATCTCGCATGCGCTGGGCGCAAGAGCGCATCATCCCCAACCATGAAAAACCAACCCTCCCTGCGTCTTTGCCTGCGACGTTCGGTGCATTTCCTGGCGCCAGCCTTGCTGGCCACTTCGGCGCTGGCCCACGACTTTCGCATCGGCGAGATCGTCATCGATCACCCTTATGCGCTGGCCGGCAGCAGCAGCCTGCATCTCAAAGCGCTGCGCAACAACGGTGGGTTGCCCGATCGGCTGCTGGCGGCCAGCAGCCCGGCGGCCACGCGCATCGCCGTGCTGCACCAGGGCCAGCCTGCCGTGCCGCAGCTTGCCCCCGGTACCAGCCTGAGCCTGCGCCACGACGGCCCCTGGCAGCTTGCGCTGCAGGGCCTGAAAGCCCCGCTCAAAGCCGGCGACGAAATCCGCCTGACGCTGCAGTTTGAGCGCAATGGCGAAGTCACCGTGCCGGTGGCGGTGGCCACACCCACCGGCCGCCATGCGCATTGACCCATGACACCCGCCCTGACCACCCAACCGAGGATGCCCATGCCCACGATGAAATCCCTGCCGCTATGGCTGCCGCTATTGCTGCTGATCAACTTGCTGGCCAGCGCTGCGCAAGCCCAAACCAGCGTCAAAGATGCCTGGGTGCGTGGCACCGTGGCCCAGCAAATGGCCACCGGTGCCTTCATGCAGATCACCTCTGCCAGCGGTGGCAGGCTGGTGTCGGTCAGCTCAAGCGCCGCCGGCGTGGTGGAGATCCACGAGATGAAGATGGCAGGCAGCACGATGCAGATGCGGGCGCTGCCAAACGGCCTGGACCTGCCGGCTGGAAAAACGGTGGAACTCAAGCCCGGTGGCTACCACGTGATGCTGATGGACCTGAAAGCGCCGATCAAAGCCGGTGACACGGTGGACCTGACGCTGGTGGTGGAGGGCAAGGACGGCAAGAAAGAAACGATAAACGTCAAGGCGCCGGTCAAAGCCTTGGGCGCTGGCATGGCCGAGCACAAACACTGAAGCCAAGCCCGACGCAGCCCGCCTCAAGCCTGCGCCGACACAAACACCCCAGTGGCCTGCAACAGCAAGCCGGTCAGCAACCGCGCATGCACCGCATGCACACGGCCCTGGGCGCGGCAGCCCACCACCTCGACCACGCCTTCCAAAGCCGCATCGATCAAGCGCAAGCGCTGGCCGCGTGGCATTGGCTGGGGTGCATAAAAGCTCAACCCGGTCAGCGACAGATCACGCCAACGCACCGGCAATGCGGGCGACGGCCAGCCCACATGCACCAGCGCCACATGGCCTTGGTCGCGCCGCACCGCGCCACGCCGGCCCAGCAGCTCATGGCCCAAACGGGACGGGTCGGGCAACAAGGCCAGCGGGCTTTGGCACTGGGCGCAGCGGCTGTCGCTGCGGATCGGGGCGCCCGAGACCAGCCGGCAAAGCGGGCAGGCGTGCGCCGCGGCGGCCATTGCCGGCGCCAGCGGTGCTGGCCGGGATGCGGCCGTGCGCTCGGTAGGGTGTACGGTCGGAACGGCGGCCAACCCCTGCCGCAGCCCACTGTCATAAGCCGCACGCCGGTCCACATCGCCCAACACCTGCCAGGCCTGGTTGACCATCGCCGCCTGGGCATGGCTGCCGCCCAGGTCCGGGTGCTGGCGCAGCCGGCTCATCATCGTGCGCCAGCTTGCCTTGATCACCTCGGTTGGTGCGTCGGGCTGCACATGCAGCACCCGGTAGTGGTTGCGGCGGTTGTCGGTCATCGCGGGTGCCGGTGAGCAGCGTGGCGCTGCGGTGTTGCGCGGGTTTTGCGCCGGTTTGGCGGCGGGCCTTGCGCCTGATCGGGTTGTCGACCGCGACCGGCCGAACTTGAGCGCTGCAGCGCTGATCAACCCGGCAATCACGCAGTACTTCCGGGCCAGCCAGGCCCGGGACAGGCGCCAAAATCAATTTGGAATGGGTGGCCCGCGTGTTGTGTGCCGCCCCGGCCCAACAGATCATCCCCACCATGACCTTTTGCCCTGCCCCCCTGTTGGCCGCCGCCGGCCTGGCAAGCACGCTGTGTTGCAGCTTTGCGCCGGCCCACGCGGCCACCGACAAATTGCTGCTGACCGGCGGCGTCAGCAGCATTGACGGCGCGGCCGGCGGTGGCTTGACGCCCTGGGCCGTGATCGGCACCCAAGCCACTGCGGGCCAATGGGGCATCAGTGGATTTGCCACCGCGGTGTCCACCCAGGACTACCGGCTGCGGGTGGTCGGCTTGGCCGCCGCGTGGAACGACAGGCTGGAGCTGTCGGTGGCGCAGCAGGACTTTGACACCGGTGCTACCGGCACTGCGCTGGGCCTGCCCGGGCTGCATCTTCGCCAGGGCATCCTGGGCCTGAAATGGCGGCTGGCCGGCGACGCGGTGCTGGACAGCGACCGCCTGATGCCAGCCATCGCGCTGGGCATAGCAGCCAAACGGCTGAACGCCGGGGGCCTGGCCAGCACGCTGGACGCGCTGGGCGCAAGGCGCAGTGGCAACGATGTGTACCTCAGCGCCACCAAGTTGTTTTTGGCGCCGGGCGTGCTGGTCAATGCCACGCTGCGCGCCACCCGCGCCAACCAGAACGGCTTGCTGGGCTTTGGCAGCAGCACTGCCAGCGCCTACCGGTTGATGCCCGAGCTGTCGCTGGCCTGGCTGGCAAAACGCAATCTGGCGCTGGGCGTGGAATACCGGCAGAAGCCCGACAACCTGAACCCCAGCGCGCTGGGCCACGGCCTGGCCGAAGACGCCTGGGCCGATCTGTTTGTGGCCTGGGCACCGCACAAGCAGGTGTCGGTCACGGCGGCCTGGGTGGATTTGGGCGCCATCGTGCCGGCGGTCAAACCGCAGCGCCAGACCGGCGCCTACCTGTCCGTGCAACTCGCTTTTTGAGACCCGCCATGCAAGCCCCAGCCAAGCAAGCCCTACCCAAGCAAGCCTGTTTGACCTTGATGCGCAACCGCCTGGCCGGCGCCGCACTGGCCTGCAGCCTGAGCGCGCTGCCGGCGCTGGCGCAGACCACCGCCACACCGCCCAGCCCCGTCGACAGCGCGCTGCTGCAGGCCTTTGGCCAACAAGCCGGCCTGCAAGGCCTGGCGGACGATTTTGTGATCCGCCTGCTGGCCGATGCACGCATCGGCCACTTCTTCAAGACGATCAACCCCAAACACCTGAAGAAACAGCTTGCCGACCAGTTTTGCAGCGTGCTGCACGGCCCCTGCGAATACGACGGCGAGACGATGAAAAACTCGCACGCCGGGCTGGACATCGCGCGCAAGGATTTCAATGCGCTGGTCGAGGTGCTGCAGGATGCGATGGACGCGCAGCAGATCCCGTTTGCCGCGCAAAAAGGCCTGCTGGCGCGGCTGGCGCCGATGCACCGGGACATCGTCACGGCGCGCTGACGGCAGGGGCCGCAGCGGCCGGGCCTTGCCGGGTGGCGTGGGCCGGGGATGGTGTGGGGCTGCGTCCAGTTGCGGCAATGGCGCGTAGCGTGAAGGCAGTGGCATGCATGCCGCTGTCACAGTGCACTGGCACACTGCCGTCCCGCGCCCCGCTTGCTTTGCGCCGTGTTGCAGCGGCCCGCCCATCCGCCATGAAATCTCCGCGTCTTGTGACTGGGCCGCTGACAGGCCCGCTGCTGCTGGCCTTGCTCACGCTGCTGAGCCCGTCCCGCAGCCAGGCCCTGGCCACGGCGGTGGCCAAGCTGCCAGACAGCAGCCCGACGGCAGCCAACCGGGTGGAGGTGACCGGCCACTACGACAACGCAGTGGGCAGCAGCGACGCTGCGTCACAAGGCACGATCCGCGCCGAGCTGCTGAAAAGCCGGCCGGCGCTGCGCCCGGGCGAGGTGCTGGAGTTTGTGCCCGGTTTGATCGTCACCCAGCACTCGGGTGACGGCAAGGCCAACCAGTATTTTCTGCGTGGCTTCAACCTGGACCACGGCACCGACTTTGCCACCAGCCTGAACGGCATGCCGGTCAACATGCCCAGCCACGGCCATGGCCAGGGCTACACCGACCTGAACTTTCTGATGCCCGAGCTGGTGCGGCGCATCGCCTATCGCAAGGGGCCGTACTTTGCGCGCAGCAGCGACTTTGCGTCGGCCGGCGCGGCCGACATCGAGTACCGCACCGCCTTCGACGCGCCATTTGCCCAGCTCACGCTGGGCGGGCATGGTTACCGCAGAGGGGTGTTGGGCGGATCGGGTGAAGCCGCACCGGGCACCACGCTGCTGGGTGCCGTGGAGCTGATGGGCAACGATGGCCCGTGGACCGTGAAAGAAGGCCTGCGCCGGGTGAACGGCGTGCTGACTGCCAGCGCCGGCACAGCAGCCCTTGGCTGGCAGGCCAGCGTGATGGGCTACGACGCACGCTGGACCTCAACCGACCAGATCCCGCAGCGCTTGATCGATGCCGGCATCTACCAAGGCCGGCCGTTCAGCCGTTTTGACTCGCTCGATGCCAGCGACGGTGGCACCACCTCGCGCTTCAGCGTCTCCGGGCAATGGCACCGCAACAGCGCGGACGGCAGCGCCACCAAGGTCTCGGCCTATGCGATGCGCTACCGGCTGCAGCTTTGGTCCAACTTCAGCTACGCCCAAGACCGACCGGCCGATGGTGACCAGTTCTTGCAGCAAGACACCCGCAGCATCTTTGGCCTGGCCGCCAGCCATGCGCAAAACCACACGCTGGCCGGCTTGGCCGCACGCAGCGAGCTGGGCTTGCAGCTTCGCCACGACCGCATCCACGTGGGCCTGTTTGACACCACCGCACGCCAGATCACCGGCACCACCCGCGACGATGTTGTGCGCGAGACGCTGCTGGGCGCCTACGGCCAGACCACCGTGGAGTTGACACCCTGGCTGCGCAGCATCGTGGGCCTGCGTGCCGACCAGTTGCGCACGAATGTCGATGCACTGGGCCAATCGGCCAACTCGGGCGCGGCGCGCGGAACGCAGTTTTCGCCCAAGTTGTCCTTGATCGCCGGGCCGTTCTCGAAGACCGAGTTCTTCATCAACGCCGGGCGTGGTTTTCACAGCAACGATGGCCGGGGCACCACGATCCGGGTGGATCCCCGCGATCCCACCCAGGCGGTGGATGCGGTGCCACCGCTGGTGGCTTCGCGTGGGCTGGAGCTGGGTGCACGCACCGAGATCATCCCCGGCCTGCAAAGCTCGGTGGCGGTCTGGAAGCTGGATTTCGACTCCGAGCTGGTCTACATCGGCGATGCCGGCGCCACCGAGGCCAGCGGCGCCAGCCGGCGGCGCGGCGTGGAATTCAACAACCGCTGGACGCCGGTGCGCTGGCTGCTGCTGGACGCCGACCTGGCCTGGACCCACGGCCGCTTCAGCAACGGCGAGCGCATTCCGAATGCCGTGGACAAGGTGGCCTCGCTGGCTGCCAGCGTGCGCGATCTGGGCCCGTGGAGCGCCAGCCTGCAGTGGCGCTACCTGGGCGCCGGTGCGCTGATCGAGGACAACAGCCAGCGCTCGATCCCGTCACTGACCACCAATTTGCGCATCAGCCACAGCTTGCCAGCCACCTGGGGCAAGGACAGTGCGCTGACGCTGGATGTGTTCAACCTGGCCGACCGCAAGGTCAACGACATCCAGTACTTTTACGAGTCGCGGTTGCCCGGCGAGGCCGCGCCAGTGGCCGATCGCCATGTGCACCCGGCCGAGCCCCGCACGCTGAGGCTGACGCTGCGGCTGGGGTTTTGAAGCGGCGCAGCGGCAGACTTGCTGACTCATATCCACTTCATCGATACAAGGCATTGGCGGAATCGGTTGGATTTGTAGATCGCTGCCGTCTATCCTGACCGGTCGCAACCCCAACACGGACGCCTAGGGAAGCCCATGGTAAAGATGATGATTGTTGGCCGGCGCGCCCCGGGCACCACGCTGGCGGCGCACCACCACCACATCCGCGATGTGCACGGCGCGATGGTGTTGCGCTACATCGCACAAGCGCCGCGGCAAGCACCGCAGCGCTATGCGCAAAACCGGGTGTTTGACAGCACATTCCGGGCCTCGGCGGTGGGCACCGACCCGCTGGCGTTGAACCGCGATTTTTT
>JANOBL010000287.1:0-5311 GCA_031411635.1 Betaproteobacteria bacterium | reverse complement strand
AGGCGACTTCAAGAAGCCGATGATCGGCGTGGCGAACGGGCATTCGACGATCACGCCCTGCAATTCGGGTCTGCAGAAACTGGCCGATGCGGCGGTGGCGGGCATCGAAGCGGCGGGCGGCAATGCGCAGATCTTCGGCACGCCGACGATCAGCGACGGCATGGCGATGGGCACCGAGGGCATGAAGTACAGCCTGGTGTCGCGCGAGGTGATCTCGGACTGCGTGGAAACCTGCGTTGGCGGCCAGTGGATGGACGGCGTGCTGGTGATCGGCGGCTGCGACAAGAACATGCCCGGCGGCATGATGGGCATGTTGCGCGCCAACGTGCCGGCGATCTATGTTTACGGCGGCACCATCCTGCCGGGCAAATACAAGGGCCAGGACTTGAACATCGTCAGCGTGTTCGAAGCGGTGGGCCAGTTCTCGGCCGGCAACATGAGCGAAGAAGACTTTTGCCAGATCGAGCGCCGCGCCATCCCCGGCAGCGGCTCCTGCGGCGGCATGTACACCGCCAACACGATGTCGTCCGCGTTCGAGGCATTGGGCATGAGCCTGCCCTACGCCAGCACGTTAGCCAATGTGCACGACGAGATCGTCGAGACCACGCGCCGCGCCGCCACGGTGCTGGTGGAGGCGGTGAGGCAGAACCTGAAGCCACGCGACATCGTCACCAAACAGGCGATTGAAAACGCGGTGGCGGTGATCATGGCCACCGGCGGCTCCACCAACGCGGTGCTGCACTTTTTGGCGATTGCGCATGCGGCCGAGGTGGCGTGGACGATCGACGACTTTGAGCGCATCCGCCGCAAGGTGCCTGTGCTGTGTGATCTGAAGCCCAGCGGCCAGTACCTGGCGGTGGACCTGCACCGGGCCGGGGGCATCCCGCAGGTGATGAAAATCCTGCTGGCTGCCGGTTTGCTGCACGGTGACTGCATCACGATCACCGGCAAGACCCTGGCGGAAAACCTGGCCGACCTGCCCGACCTGCCGCGTGCCGATCAAAACGTCATCCGCCCCATCACCCGGCCGATGTACGCCCAGGGCCATCTGGCGATCCTGCGGGGCAACCTGCACCCGAGGGCTGCGTGGCCAAGATCACTGGCCTGAAAAGCCCGGTGATGACCGGCCCGGCGCGGGTGTTCGAGGACGAGCAATCGGCGCTGGCCGCGATCATGGCCAAGAAAATTGTTGCCGGTGATGTGATGGTGCTGCGCTACCTGGGCCCCAAGGGTGGGCCGGGCATGCCCGAGATGCTGGCGCCCACCGGCGCGCTGATCGGCCAGGGCCTGGGCGAGAGCGTGGGCCTGGTGACAGACGGCCGCTTTTCGGGTGGCACCTGGGGCATGGTGGTAGGCCATGTGGCGCCCGAGGCCTATGCCGGCGGCCTGATCGCGCTGGTGCAGGAGGGCGACGCTATCACCATCGACTCGCACCAGTTGCTACTGCAACTCAACGTGGCCGATGATGAATTGGCGCGCCGCCGTGCGCTGTGGGTGCAGCCGGCGCCGCGCTACACCCGGGGCGTGCTGGCCAAGTTTGCGCACAACGCGGCCAGCGCCAGTTTTGGCGCGGTGCTGGACAAGTTTGATTGAGCAGCTTGGCGCGGTGGCTATTTGTCGCCCGACCGGCCTGGCTTGCTGGGCTCCTCGCCAAACGAGGTGGTGGGCGGGTTGTGGGTGGGGCCCAGGCCCAGCGCATGCAGCCGTGCTTCGCGCCGGCGCCGCACTTGACGCTCTTCACGGCGCTGCGCGGCGCGCATGGTCCAGCCCAGGCTGTCGGCCAATTGCCACCACACCACCGCCGCAGCAAACGGCGCCAGCACCCACCACCAGGACAAACCGGCCACCGGGCCCAAGCCCGCGAGCTTGAGCACCAGCAGCAGCAATCCGATCAGCACCAGCCACATTTGCGCATGTCCTCACCAGCTTGGGTTGACAGGATGGCGTCAACCTGCAGGGCTAGAATTCGTTAAGCACACTGTAGTCCAGCCCCACGTTCCGTTCTCTTGTTGAAAGCCCCCGATGAAGAAAATCGCCTTGATCGCCGCCTTGGTCGCCACTGTCAGCGCCCCCGCGTTTGCCAATGCCGACCTGGCGCAGAAAAAGAGCTGCATGGCCTGCCACGCCACCGACAAAAAATTGGTCGGCCCGGCCTACAAGGAAGTGGCCGCCAAATATGCCGGCCAAAAAGACGCAGCCGCCAAGCTGGCCGAGAAGATTCAGAAAGGCGGCGTTGGCGCCTGGGGCCAGGTGCCGATGCCGGCCAACCCGCAGGTCAATCCGGCCGAGGCCAAACAGCTTGCCGACTGGGTGTTGACGATCAAGTGAGCTGATCGTCTTGATGCAAAAAGCCCCGCATTGCGGGGCTTTTTGCTTTTGGATAACCCCCCTTCCAAGGGGGAGGGTTGGGGTGGGGGTCAAATGTCCGAGGTGTACAGGCCAGGCCCAACCCCCATCCCAACCTTCCCCCTTTGCAGGGGGAAGGAGCAAGTCAGTTGTTCTCCGACAATTGATCCAGGATGGCAGGGTTTTGGTGCCGGCCGGCGCTCCGCGCCTTAACTTCCGCTGCGCGGAAGTTAGCCGACCCCAACCCTGCCACAGGCGGCTGTCGCCACCACCGTGCTGGCGCACGGTCCTCGATCAATTGTTTTCAGACAATTGATCGAGGATGGCAGGGTTTTCCAAGGTAGAGGTGTCCTGCGTGATCGCCTCGCCCTTGGCCACCGACCGCAACAGCCGCCGCATGATCTTGCCGCTGCGGGTCTTGGGCAGGTTGTCACCAAAACGGATGTCCTTGGGCTTGGCGATCGGGCCGATCTCCTTGCCCACCCAATCCCGCAATTGTTTGGCAATCGCCTTGGCCTCGACGCCCACCGGGCGTGAACGCTTCAACACCACAAACGCGCAGATCGCCTCGCCGGTGGTGTCGTCGGGCCGGCCCACCACTGCGGCCTCGGCCACCAGATCGGTGCAGCTCACCAGGGCCGATTCGATCTCCATCGTGCCCATGCGGTGGCCCGACACGTTCAGCACGTCGTCGATGCGCCCGGTGATCGTGAAGTAGCCGGTCTTGGCATCGCGGATCGCACCATCCCCCGCCAAGTAGTACTTGCCTTGGAAGTCTTCCGGGTAATAGCTTTTCTTGAAGCGCTCAGGATCGCCCCAGATCGTGCGGATCATGCTGGGCCAGGGCTTTTTGACCACCAGGATGCCGCCTTGGCCCCAGGGCACGTCTTTGCCGGTTTCGTCCACCACCGCCGCCGCAATGCCCGGAAACGGCAAGGTGCAAGAGCCCGGCACCAGCGGCGTTGCGCCCGGCAGCGGGGTGATCATGTGGCCGCCGGTCTCTGTCTGCCAGAAAGTGTCGACGATCGGGCAGCGGCCGCCGCCCACATGCTTGTGATACCACTCCCAGGCCGCAGGGTTGATCGGCTCGCCCACCGAGCCAAGGATGCGCAGGCTGCTCAAGTCGTAGCTTTTGGGATGCACCGCGTCGTTGGCCTCGGCGGCCTTGATCAGCGAGCGGATGGCTGTGGGCGCGGTGTAAAAAACCGTCACCTTGTGGTCCTGGATCATCTTCCAGAAACGGCCGGCATCGGGGTAGGTGGGCACCCCCTCGAACACGATCTCGGTGCCACCCAGTGCCAGCGGGCCGTAGCTGATGTAGGTGTGGCCAGTCACCCAGCCGATGTCTGCTGTGCACCAGAAAACATCGTCGGGCCTCAGGTCGAAGGTCAGTTTGGTGGTCAGCGCCGCGTGCAGCAAATAGCCGCCGGTGGCATGCTGCACGCCCTTGGGCTTGCCGGTGGAGCCGCTGGTGTACAGCAAGAACAGCGGGTGCTCGGCGCTGACCCATTCGGGCTCGCAGGTGCTGGCCATGCCGCTGAGCAAATCAGCCATCCACAGATCGCGCCCGGTGGTCATCGCGATCGGGGAGCCCGAGCGCTTGACCACCAGCACCTTGCTGACCGATTCACAGCCCCCCAGCGCCAGCGCATCGTCAACGATGCTTTTGAGCGGCAGTTGCTTGCCGCCCCGCACCTGGTGGTCGGCGGTGATCACCAACTTGGCGCCGGTGTCATTGATGCGGTCGCGCAGGCTTTGCGCCGAGAAACCGCCAAACACCACCGAATGCGTTGCGCCGATGCGGGCGCAGGCCTGCATCGCCGCCACGCCGTCCACCGACATCGAGATGTAGATCACCACCCGGTCGCCCTTGGCCACGCCCAGGCTTTTCATGCCGTTGGCGATCTGGCAGGTCTTGGCCAGCAGCTCGCTGTAGCTGACGCGGCTGACTTCTCCGCCGTCGGCCTCGAAGATGATCGCCGTCTTGTCACCCAGGCCACGCTCGACATTGCGGTCCAGGCAGTTGTAGGAGGCATTCAGCGTGCCGTCTTCAAACCACTTGAAGAACGGCGCATCGCGCTCGTCCAGCACCGTGGTGAACGGTGTCTTCCAGCTCAGCAGCTCACGCGCCTGGCGAGCCCAAAAGCCCTGGTAATCGGCATCGGCCTCGTCCACCAGCGCCTGGTAGGCGGCCATGCCCTGCACATGGGCACCGGCCACCGAGACGGCGGACGGCAAATAGGTTTTCAGATCAGTGGGGCCATCTGCGCTCATGATTGTCTCCTGGGGGTGCGAATGAAATGGAAAATCGACTTGACGGCGAACACCCTGCACCTTAGGCAAGCGCTCTTACGAAGCGCTTACTTGCCCGGGTGCATGGCAAATTTCAGGCCAGGCCACGATGATGCCAAAGCCCGGCGCTGCAGCCAGCGTGACACCGCCGGTGCCTAGAATCCACGGGATTTCCCCAAAGGCCGCTCCCACAACATGGCACATGCCCCGAACCCGTCGCCCACCCCACCGTCCCGGCGTTTGTCCCCGCTGCCGGGGCTGATTTTTGCCAGCCGCTGGCTGCAACTGCCGCTGTACCTGGGGCTGATCCTGGCGCAGGCGGTGTATGTGTTCCAGTTCTGGATCGAGCTGGTGCACCTGATCGAGGCAGCGTTTGGCAACCAGGCGGCGCTGATCACGCTGGTCAAGAGCACCGGCTACCAGGCGGCGGCCATCCTGGGGCCCGATGGCAAAAGCATCATCGGCTACGAGCCGATCGCCCACCTGAACGAAACCATCATCATGCTGGTGGTGCTGGCGCTGATCGACGTGGTGATGATCAGCAACCTGCTGATCATGGTGATCATCGGCGGCTACGAGACCTTTGTGTCGAGGCTGCGCCTGGACGGCCACCCCGACCAGCCCGAGTGGCTGGACCAGGTGAATGCCTCGGTGCTGAAGGTCAAGCTGGCCA
>JANOBL010000286.1:0-1955 GCA_031411635.1 Betaproteobacteria bacterium | reverse complement strand
CGTTGACGTTGGCAAACTTGACGACAAAGTCGTTGACGGCTTCCAGGCGTTTCATGCGTTGGCCTCCTGGCGGTGCGTGCCGGGTTTGCGGTCGCGGCAGGCGGGGCCGGCCTGCGTGGTCTGCAACAAGAACTTTTGCATGTCCCAGGCGCCGGTGGGGCAGCGCTCGGCACACAGGCCGCAGTGCAGGCACACGTCTTCGTCCTTCACCATCACACGCTGGGTTTTCAACAAGCCGCTGACGTACAGCGCCTGATCGGTGTTGGCGGCCGGTGCGGTGAGCCGGCCGCGCAGATCGGCTTCATCGCCGTTGCCGGTGAAGCTGATGCAGTCCATCGGGCAGATGTCCACACAAGCGTCGCACTCGATGCACTGCTTTTCGTTGAACACCGTCTGCACATCGCAGTTCAAACAGCGCTCGGCTTCCTTGAACGCGGTTTCCAGGTCGAAGCCCAGTTCCACTTCCACCCTGATGCTGGACAAGGCTTTTTGCGCATTGGCCCAAGGCACCTTGAAGCGCTGGTCGTCCGACACCGCGTTGCCATAACTCCACTCGTGGATGCCCATCTTCTGCGACAGCAGGTTCAGGTGCGCCGGTGGGCGCTGGGTGATCGGCTCGGCATGCAGAAAACGGTCGATCGACACCGCAGCCTCATGGCCATGGGCCACGGCGGTGATGATGTTCTTCGGGCCGAATGCGGCGTCACCGCCGAAAAACACACCGGGCACCGAGGACTGAAAAGTCTTGGCATCCAGCGTGGGCAGGCCCCACTTGTCGAAGCTGACGCCGCAATCGCGCTCTATCCACGGAAAGCTGTTTTCCTGGCCCACGGCGATCAGCACCTCGTCGCAAGCAAACTCCACCTCGGGCTGGCCGGTGGACTTCAAGCTGCGGTGGCCTTGCTCGTCAACCACCGCAGCCACCCGCTCGAAGCGCATGCCCACCAGCACGCCGCCCTGGTGCACAAAAGCCTTGGGCACATGGAAGTTGATGATGGGGATGCCCTCGTGCTGGGCGTCTTCTTTCTCCCAGGGCGAGGCTTTCATCTCGTCGAAACCCGAGCGCACCACCACCTTGACTTCATCCGCGCCCAGCCGGCGCGCCGAGCGGCAGCAGTCCATCGCGGTATTGCCACCCCCCAGCACGATCACGCGCTTCTTGACGCTGGTGACATGCTGGAACGACACCGAGGCCAGCCAATCGATGCCGATGTGGATGTCGGCCGCCGCTTCCTGCCGGCCCGGCAGGTCCAGATCGCGCCCACGCGGTGCGCCGCAGCCGATGAACACCGCATCCCAGCCCTCGGCCAGCAAGGCAGTCATCGACTCGATGCGCTTGCCAGCGCGAAACTCCACCCCCAGGTTCAGGATGTAGTCGCACTCTTCGTCGATCACGCTCTCGGGCAGGCGGAAGCGCGGGATCTGGGTGCGGATGAAGCCCCCGGCTTTTTTCTCGCCGTCAAACACCGTGACTGCGTAGCCCTGGGTGGCCAGATCGCGCGCTACCGTCAGCGATGCCGGCCCGGCGCCCACGCAGGCCACACGCTTGCCGTTTTTGCCGTGGGCACGCTGCATGCGGGCGCGCACATCGTCGCTCTTGAAATCGGCCGCCACCCGCTTCAAGCGGCAGATCGCCACTGGCTCGGGCTTGGCGGTGTTCTCCTCTTCCACCCGGCCGCGCCGGCAAGCCGGCTCGCAGGGACGATCACAGGTGCGGCCCAGCACGCCCGGGAAGACGTTGGACACCCAGTTGACCATGTAGGCATCGTCGTAACGGCCTTGTGCGATCAAGCGGATGTATTCGGGCACGGGGGTGTGGGCCGGGCAGGCCCACTGGCAATCGACGACCTTGTGGAAGTAGTCAGGCCCCTCAGTACTGGTGCGCTGCAAGTCGTTCACCTCCGGGCACGCACTTGTGCCGGAGCGAAAGCCGGTCCAGGTCCTGAACACGACCG
>JANOBL010000285.1:0-1644 GCA_031411635.1 Betaproteobacteria bacterium | reverse complement strand
GACGAACTGCTCGGCCACCTCGGCCTGAGCGACAAGGCCGACGCCAACATGCGCCAGCTCTCCGGCGGCATGAAGCGGCGCGTGCTGGTGGCGCAGGCGCTGGTGCACCGCCCGCCGGTGATCGTGCTCGACGAGCCGACCGCGGGGGTCGACGTGGAACTGCGCCAGACGCTGTGGCAGTTCGTCGCCCGCCTCAACAAGGAAGGCCACACGGTGCTGCTGACCACGCACTATCTCGAAGAGGCCGAGGCGCTGTGCGGCCGGCTGGCGATGCTCAAGCAGGGCCGCATCGTCGCGCTCGACCGCACCTCCGCGCTGCTCGCCGGCACCGCGAGCACGATGCTGCGCTTCAAGATGGACGCGCCGCTGCCCGCGTCGCTGGCGGCGCAGTCGCGCGTCACCGGCCGCATCGTGCAGATCACCGCACACGACGCGCACGAGGTCGAGACGATCCTGGGCGTGCTGCGCAACGCGGGTTGCCAGCCCGAGGACCTGGAGATCGGCCGCGCCGACCTGGAGGACGTGTTCCTCGAGATCATGAACGGGGCGACGGCATGAGCGCCGCGTCCCTGCTGTCCGGCACCAGCACGCTGCTCTACAAGGAGGTGCTGCGCTTCTGGAAAGTGAGCTTCCAGACCGTGGCCGCGCCGGTGCTGACGGCGGTGATGTACCTGCTGATCTTTGGCCATGTGCTGGAGGGCCGGGTGGAGGTGTTCAAGGGTGTGGGCTACACCAGCTTTTTGATCCCCGGGCTGGTGATGATGAGCGTGCTGCAAAACAGCTTTGCCAACAGCTCCAGCAGCCTGATCCAGAGCAAGATCACCGGCAACCTGGTGTTTTTGCTGGTCTCGCCGCTGTCGCACTGGGCCTGGTTTGTGGCCTATGTGGGGGCCAGCATGGTGCGGGGGCTGGTGGTGGGGCTGGGCGTGTTTGTGGTGACCGTGTGGTTTGCCCCCACCACGCTGGCGCAGCCGCCGTGGATGTTGATTTTTGCGGTGCTGGGCTCGGGCATGCTGGGTGCGCTGGGCCTGATTGCCGGGCTGTGGGCTGAAAAGTTCGACCAGATGGCCGGCTTCCAGAACTTCATCATCATGCCGATGACGTTTTTGTCCGGCGTTTTTTACTCGGTGCATTCGCTGCCCAACTTCTGGCTGCAGGCCAGCCACCTGAACCCGTTTTTCTACATGATCGATGGTTTCAGGCGCGGGTTTTTTGGCACCAGCGATGTCTCGCCGTGGTTGAGCCTGGGGGTGGTGGGTGGCAGCTTCTTGATCGTCTCGGGCGTGGCGCTGCGTTTGCTGAAGATCGGCTACAAGCTGCGGCCCTGAGGTGTTTTCTCCGCTCAACGCCAGGCCGGTTTGGGCGCGATCAAGCTGGCGGTGGCCATTGCGCGTGGCCATACCGCCTCAAATTCGCCGTTCTGCCATTGGCCCACCGAACCCAGGCTGCTGTGGTTTTCGGTGCCGGCAAAGCGCACCGGCCCGATGATGGTTTGAACCTAGATTCCGCAGTTGGACGCGCCCGAGTGGGCCGCGATGCGGTGCGCTGGCGAGGCGCGACGACGCTGCGGGCTCATGCCCGCGAGGAGGAGCAACGCGGCCAGCGTGCCGCAGCGCGGCTCAATCGGGTGCGTAGCGCTCTCAC
>JANOBL010000284.1:0-5095 GCA_031411635.1 Betaproteobacteria bacterium | reverse complement strand
GGCCGAAGCCGACCCGGTGGCCTACCACGGCCCCGGCAAGTTCGACCCGAAGGTGGGCATCCTGGTGCGCAGCAAGAACATTTTGTCGGTGCTGATGCAGGTGATGGTCACCTTCTCGATGATCGTCGTGCTGTGGGCGCTGTACGGCTACAGCCTGGCCTTCACCGAGGGCAACGCCTTTGTCGGCGGGCTGGACCGGCTGTTCCTGAAGGGCTTGTTCGACCCGGTGAAGGGCGAGTTTGCGATGGCCGCCACCTTCAGCAAGGGCGTCTACATCCCCGAGCTGCTGTTTGCAGCGTTCCAGGCCACGTTTGCCGGCATCACCTGCTGCCTGATCGTTGGCGCGTTTGCCGAGCGCATCAAGTTCAGCGCGGTGCTGTTGTTCTCGGCGTTGTGGTTCACCTTCAGCTATGCGCCAATCGCCCACATGGTGTGGTTCTGGATGGGCCCGGACGCCTACGCCAACAAGGGCGTGGTTGATGCGATGAACGCCAAGGCCGGCCTGCTGTGGCAATGGGGCGCGCTGGACTTTGCCGGCGGCACGGTGGTGCACATCAATGCGGCGGTGGCCGGTCTGGTGGGCGCTTTCATGATCGGCAAGCGCATCGGCTACGGCAAAGAGGCGATGGCGCCGCACAGCCTGCCGCTCACCATGGTGGGTGCTTCGCTGCTGTGGGTGGGCTGGTTTGGCTTCAACGCCGGCTCGGCGCTGGAAGCCGGCAACTCGGCGGTGCTGGCCTTCATGAACACCTTCACCGCCACCTCGGCGGCGGTGCTGGCCTGGTGCCTGGGTGAAGCGCTGATGCGCGGCCGGGCATCGATGCTGGGTGCGGCGTCTGGCGCGGTGGCTGGCCTGGTGGCGATCACCCCGGCAGCCGGCAACGTGGGCCTGATGGGCGCGATCGTGATCGGCTTTGTCGCCGGCTTTGCCTGCCTGTGGGGGGTGCACAGCCTGAAGCGCCTGCTGGGCGCCGATGACTCGCTGGACGTGTTTGGTGTGCACGGCGTGGGTGGCATCGTCGGTGCGCTGCTGACCGGTGTGTTCAACACCCAGTCGCTCGGCGGCCCGGGCCTGGTGAGCGATTGGGTCACCGCCACGGTGTCCAGCAACGGCGTGTTCGACCAGGTGTTGATTCAGGCCAAAGCCGTGGGCCTGACGGTGATCTGGTCGGCCGTGGTGGCCGCAGTGGCCTTCAAGATCGTCGATCTGGTGGTGGGCTTGCGCGTGAGCGAAGAAGAAGAGCGCGAAGGCCTGGACATCAGCTCGCACGGCGAGACGGCTTACAGCAAGTAAGCGTCTGCCCGCCACTGGCTGCGGCCGGTGGATGGCAAAAAAGGGCTGCCTTCGGGCAGCCCTTTTTCTTGCCTGCTCGCCGGATTGCCAGTGCTACCATTGTGCTTACCAAAAGTAAGGTCATCAGCATGGAAGTCGCAATTCGCAAGATGGGCAATTCGCAGGGCGTGCTGATCCCCAAACCCGTGCTCGCCCAGTTGGGCCTGTCGGGCACGGCCGATCTTCAAGTGCGTGATGGCGTGATCGAGATTCGCGCCATCCGCCGCAACCCGCGTGAGGGCTGGGCCGATGACGCCCGCCGCCTGGCCGAGCTGGGCGACGATGCGCCGGTCTGGCCCGAGTTGGCCAACAGCGGTGACGACGCGCTGGTCTGGTAATGACGACCGGTGAGATCTGGCTGGCCCAGTTGGACCCCACGCTGGGCAGCGAGATCCAGAAAACCCGCCCTTGCGTGGTGATCTCACCCGACGACATGAATGCGCATCTGCGCACGGTGATCGTGGCGCCGATGACCACCGGCTCGCGGCCGGCAGGCTTTCGCATTGCGGTCACATTTCAGGGCAAAAAAGGCCTGATCGTGCTGGACCAGATTCGCGCGCTGGACCGGGTGCGGCTGGTCAAACGGCTCGGCGCCTTGCGCCCGGCCACGCTGGTCAGCACGCTGCAGACCTTGCAAGCGATGTTCGCCCCCTGACTCGACGCTATTTCACGGCCAACACGGGCGGCTTGCCAACCGGACTGCCGCCCCCATCTGCCTAAAATCTTTGCCATTGACTCCCGCAACCAGGCGCGCCCATGGTCCCCCACCTCATCACCGCCCTCACCGGCCCGATCAACGAGCTGGAGGCGCGCATCCTGGATTCGATGCCCGCGATCGAGCGCTGGTTTCGGCTGGAGTGGATGGAGCACACACCGCCGTTTTACTCGTCGGTGGACTTGCGCAACGCCGGCTTCAAGCTGGCGCCGGTGGACACCAACCTGTACCCGGGTGGCTTCAACAACCTGACGCCCGAGATGCTGCCGCTGGCGGTGCAGGCGGCGATGGCGGCGATCGAGAAAATCTGCCCCGAGGCCAAGAACCTGTTGCTGATCCCCGAGCGCCACACCCGCAATACCTTTTACTTAAGCAATGTGCAGCGGCTGGTGCGCATCTTCACGCAGGCCGGGCTGAATGTGCGGCTGGGCAGCCTGGACAAAAGCATCGCCAGCCCCACCGCACTGGCCCTGCCCGATGGCAGCGAGCTGCTGCTGGAGCCACTGCTGCGCACCCGGGGCCGGCTGGGGCTGAAGGATTTTGACCCCTGCACCATCCTGCTGAACAACAACCTGTCGGCCGGTGTGCCGGCGGTGCTGGAACAGTTGCACGAGCAATACCTGCTGCCGCCGCTGCATGCCGGCTGGACGGTACGGCGCAAGAGCAAGCACTACCAGAGCTACGAAGAGGTGGCCAAGAAGTTTGCCAAGCTGCTGGGCATGGACCCATGGCTGATCAACCCGATGTTTGCGCCCTGCGGCCCGGTCAACCTGGGCGATGCCGCCGGGCTGGCCGGCCTGCAAACCCACACCGATGCACTGCTGACCAAGGTGCGGCGCAAGTTCAAGGAATACGGCATCAACGAGAAGCCGTTTGTCGTCGTCAAGGCCGACAGCGGCAACGACGGCCTGGGCCCGGTGACGGTGCGCGATGCCAAAGACCTGGTCGACGTGATCGCCCGGGCGCGCGAAAAGATGGGCCTGACTGGCTCGCCCAGCACACCCACCGACCTGATCGTGCAAGAGGGCGTGCCCACCTGCGAGCGGGTCAACGATGCGGTGGCCGAGCCGGTGGTCTACATGATCGACCGCTACGTGGTGGGCGGCTTCTACCGGGTGCATGCCGAGCTGGGCAACGACGAAAGCCTCAACGCGCCCGGTGCCAGCTTTGTGCCACTGGGTTTTGCCGAGAGCCACCACCTGCCCAAGCGCGGTGAAAAACCCGGCGCCAGCGCACCCAACCGCTTTTACATGTACGGCGTGATCGGCCGGCTGGCGATGCTGGCAGCCAGCTACGAGCTGGAAGCCACCAACCCCGACGCCGAGGTGTACGACTGAAGCTGCGTTGACGAAACCAGCCCTTTTGCGCCTCGTCAAGCCCGGGCCCTGTGGCTGTGGCGCCACGGCCGCCAGGGTTTGCGCATTTGACGCACTGCACCATGGCAGGCGCACAATGCGCGGTTTCGGCTAAAAGGCGGCGGCGCTCCCGTTGCCTCGCGTTGTGAGTACGGCAAACGCCCCCAAAACCCCGGCCGCCCTGGCCGCGCTGACGCTTGGCGCCCTGGGCGTGGTGTATGGCGATATCGGCACCAGCCCGCTGTATGCGCTCAAAGAGGTGTTCCACGGCGGCCATGTGGCGGCCACGTCGGCCAACATCCTGGGCGTGCTGTCGCTGATCTTCTGGACCATGACGATCATCGTCTCGGTCAAATATGTGGTGCTGATCCTGCGCGCCGACAACAACGGCGAGGGCGGCCTGATCGCGATGCTGGCGCTGGCCACCACCGCTGTCAAAGACAAACCCAGGCTGCGCAACGCACTGATGACGGTGGGTCTGTTTGGCACCGCGGTCTTTTACGGTGACGGTGTGATCACGCCGGCGATCTCGGTGCTGTCGGCGGTGGAAGGCCTGAAGGTGGCCGCGCCCAGCCTGCAAAACGCGGTGATCCCGATCACGCTGCTGGTGCTGACGGGGCTGTTTGCGGTGCAGCGCTTTGGCACTGGTGGCATCGGCAAGTTCTTCGGGCCGATCACGCTGGTGTGGTTTGTCGTGCTGGTGGCGCTGGGCCTGCCGCACATCCTGGCCAACCCGGCGGTGCTGGTGGCCCTGAACCCGGTTCATGCGATGGCGTTTTTTGCCCACAACCCAGTGGTGGCCTTTGTTGGCCTGGGCGCGGTGGTGTTGTGCGTCACCGGCGGCGAAGCGCTGTATGCCGACATGGGCCACTTTGGCAAAAAGCCGATCCGCATTGCCTGGTTCACGTTTGTGATGCCGGCGCTGGTGATCAATTATTTTGGCCAGGGCGCGATGCTGCTGGACGATCCGGCAGCCATCGACAACCCGTTTTTCAAGATGGCGCCCGGCTGGGCCCAGTTGCCGCTGGTGGCGCTGGCCACCGCCGCCACGGTGATTGCGTCGCAGGCGCTGATCACCGCGGCGTTTTCGGTCACCAAGCAGGCGATCCAGCTTGGCATCCTGCCGCGCATGATGATTCGCCACACCTCGGTGCGCGACACCGGCCAGATCTACGTGCCGTTTGTCAACTGGGGCCTGTTTGTCTTCATCGTGCTGGCGGTGGGGCTGTTCAAGACCTCGTCCAACCTGGCCTCGGCCTACGGCATTGCGGTGACCCTGGACATGACCATCACCACGGTGATGACGTTTTACGTGATCCGCTTCGGCTGGAAGTACCCGCTGCTGCCCAGCCTGCTGGCGACCGGATTTTTCTTTGCCATCGACATCACGTTCTTCGCATCCAACATGCTCAAGCTGATTGCCGGCGGCTGGTTCCCGATCGTCATCGGCATCGGCATGTTCACGCTGATGCTGACCTGGGTGCAGGGCCGCAAGCTGGTGGGCGACCGGATGCGCGACGAAGCCATCGACCTGAAGAGTTTTCTCGAAGCCGTGTTCGTGAGCCCGCCCACGCGCGTGCAGGGCACGGCGGTGTTTCTCGTCAGCGACCAGGGCATCACGCCGAACGCGCTGCTGCACAACCTGAAACACAACAAGGTGCTGCACGAGACCAACCTGTTCGTCACCGTGAA
>JANOBL010000283.1:0-1855 GCA_031411635.1 Betaproteobacteria bacterium | reverse complement strand
TGCTCGAAGGAGACGGCCACGTGGCTCATCGCGCCCAGGTTGTAGATCTCGTCGGGCTGCACCTGCTTGACGATGCGGATCAGGTTGGTGCTGTCCGTCAGGTCGCCGTAGTGCAGCGTGAAATTCTGGTGATCGACGTGCGGGTCCTGGTACAGGTGGTCCACGCGGTCGGTGTTGAACGACGAGGAACGACGTTTGATGCCGTGCACGGCATAGCCCTTCTTCAGCAGCAGTTCAGCCAGGTAAGCGCCGTCTTGGCCGGTGACGCCGGTGATAAGTGCGGTTTTGGTCATTGGGTTTGCGGGGCGGATTGAAGGCAACAGCAAGCCCGGTGCCAGCACTGCATACGGGAAGACCCCAGCAAAAGTCGGAAATCATAGGTTGCAGCCGCTGCACCGTGGGGGTGCGCAAGGGCGCGCCCCCTTGCTTGCGGGTGTGGGTGTGTGCCTAAGACCACCAGCCGACTGGACTTCAACCCCAGTAGTGCCGCCCAGTTCGACTTCGGCGCTTGCCCCATGCCGATAAGCGGCAGCCTGGGCTGATACACGCGCGCCTCATGCCCCGCGCCCGGATCAGGCCAAGACCTCGAACGGGTTCAACAGCGCCACTCCGAAGACCTTGAAATCGGCCACGTTGCGGGTCACCACCCTCAGGCTGCGGATCTGGGCCGTGGCGGCAATCATGGCGTCTTCGTAGACGGTGTCTGACTTGCGGTGCATCCAGCGCGCCCACGCCCGAAATGCGGCCGTATCCATCGGCAGCACGTTGCAGGCGGCCGCCACCGCCGCCAGCCAGGTTTCGGTCTCAACGGCCTTGGCGGCATCTTGTTCGCGGGTCAGGTCGATGCCGGCTTGAATTTCGCTGATGGTGACTGCAGACAGATGCAGCTGCGTGTCTTCCACCCCGGAAAACCAGGCCATCACCCCGCCGCAATGGGCGCCCGGCCCCGGGCCTGCCTGCGGCTGGGCAGCATCAGATCCGTGCGGCCTGCATCCGCCATCAACAACTGCTTCAGCGATGGGCGCGCAGCAGCTTGAAGCCGCCGCCATTCGTCCACGGGCACCAGAACGGCTGCCTCTGCCCTGCGCTTCGGTGCCCGTTGTCCTGCCCTTCATTCACGGGGTGCCGTTGCCTCTGCACACGCTTTCATGTTGCAGTGCGATTGACCGGCCGCCGGGCCAAATGCTATGGTCCAGCAACTTTTGACGGAACGAGCAACTCCATGACCACCAGCCGCACCGCTTTGATCTCCGCAGGCCTTCTGGCCGCTGGCCTGGCGACTGGCGCCTCGGCAGCCACCGTTTCGAAGGTGGCCGTGGCTGAGACCCCCACTGCCGTCGAAACCTCGACGGCCGACAGCCGCAAGGCCCCGGCCGCCACCCCGGCGCCCACCGCGCCGCCGGTGCGCCCCCCGGTGCGCCCGCCCACCCGCAGCTGAACACCGTTTTGGCAGGGAATGCGCGCCGCACCGGCTGCGTAAACCCCCAAGACCCAAAGCCGGCCCAGGCAACTGGTGCCGGTTTTTTGTTGCCTGCTGATTGCCCCCTGCACCCGCCGTGTCGGGGGCCTTTTTGACCGCTACACCGGAACGCCATGGCCAGCGCCACCTTACCGTCCAACCCCGCCGCCGCCAGCCCTGACGCTGTCGGCCAGCGCTTGCAGTCATGGGCGTTCGGCGGGCTGGTTGCGGCGCTGATCTGGGCGCCGTGGCCGCTGGGCAGCAACCGGCCCTGGGCTGTGGCGCTGCTGGCGGCCATCGTCTGGGCCAGCCTGGCGCTGGCGGCTGTGGGTGCGGCCTTGCAGGCGCCGCCGCAGCGCAGGCTGGCTGCGGGCGCCTGGGTGCCGGTGGCCGCGC
>JANOBL010000282.1:0-2202 GCA_031411635.1 Betaproteobacteria bacterium | reverse complement strand
TGCACGCGGTGGCGCCGGCCGACTGGCCACGTGCCGATGCCGGCACCGAAAACTTTCAACGCCTGGACGCCGCCGACTTTGGCGACATGGACTACAACCCGGTGGTGCGCCGCGAGCAAGCGCGGGATGAGCGCGCCGGGTGGCGCCAGCCGCACAGCCACTGAGCCCCGCCCCCATACCCACAGCCCATGAAGTGCGCCGTCATCACCGATCTGCATGCCAACCGCGAGGCGGTGGAAGCGGTGCTGGACCACGCCCGGCGCCACGGCGCGCAGCGCTGGGTGCTGCTGGGGGATTTTGTTGGCTACGGCGCCGATCCGGCCTGGGTGGTGGACCAGGTGCGGGAGCTGGTGCGCCAGGGCGCGGTGGTGGTGATGGGCAATCACGACCAGGCCGTGGTGCGCGGTGCGGCGCCCGGCATGCGTGCCGATGCACGTTTTGTCGTCGAGTGGACCCGGGCCCAGTTGAGCACCACGCAGCTCGATTTTCTGGCCGGCCTGCCGATGACGCAGCGCCATGCCGACCAGCTTTATGTGCATGCCAATGCCTGGGCCCCCGCCGGCTGGGAATATGTGCAAAGCCGCAATGACGCGGTGCGCAGCCTGCATGCCACCGATTGCCGCTACACCTTTTGTGGCCACATGCACGAGCCCAAGCTGTTCAACCTGTCCAGCATCGGCAAGGCCGGCGATTTTGTGCCCACCGCCGGTGTGACGATACCGGTGCCCAAACACCGCCAATGGCTGGTGATCCCCGGCTCGGCCGGCCAGCCGCGCGACGGCAACCCGGCCGCCTGCTACGCGATGTTCGACGACGACCAGTCGCTGCTGACCTTTCACCGCGTGCCCTACGACCACGACAGCGCCGGCGCCAAGATCCTGGCAGCCAAGCTGCCGCAGCGGCTGGCAACGCGACTCGAAGAAGGCCAATGAGGCGCGCCAGCGCGCCTCGCTGAAGCGCCCGATGGACCCCAAGCTCTACAGCAGCTCGCTGGGCTACAGCGGCGCCGGTGGCCAGGGCGCGCCCAGCTTGCTGGCGCCGGGCCTGGTGATCGACCGCTTCGAGCTGGTCGAAAAACTGCATGTTGGCGGCATGGCCCATGTCTGGAGCGTGATCGAGGTCAACCACCAGGGTGATTCACGCCTGCCGCTGATCATGAAAGTGCCGCGCATCAAGGGTGGCGAAGACCCGGCCACGATCGTCGGCTTCGAGGTTGAGCAGATGATCATGCCGATGCTGGCCGGCCCGCATTGCCCGAAGTTCATCGCCAAGGGCGATTTCACCCGCCAGCCCTACATCGTGATGGAGCGGATTGACGGTGCGTCGCTGAAAGCCCGGCTGGACGAGGCGCCGCTGGCGCTGGACGAGGTGATCGAGATCGGCTCACGCGTGGCCACCGCGCTGCACGAGCTGCACCGCCAGCACCTGGTGCACCTGGACGTGAAGCCCAGCAACATCATGCTGCGGCCCGATGGCACCGCCGTGCTGGTGGATTTTGGTTTGTCGCGCCACGACCATCTGCCCGACCTGCTGGACGAGGAGTTCACGCTGCCGATGGGCACCGGGCCGTACATGTCGCCCGAGCAGGTGCAGTTCATCCGCAACGATCCGCGCAGCGATTTGTTTGCGCTGGGCGTGATGCTGTACCACTTCACCACCGGCGAGCGGCCGTTTGGCCAGCCCGACAGTGTGCGCGGCCTGCGCCGCCGGCTCTACATCGACCCGGTGCCACCGCGCACCCTGCGCGCCGATTGCCCACCGTGGCTGCAGGAGGTAATCCTGCACTGCCTGGAGGTGCAGCCCGAGCGCCGCTACCAGACCGCCGGCCAGCTTGCCGCCGACCTGCAGGCCCCGGCCCAGGTGGCGCTGACCCGGCGCGCGGAGAAGCTGCAGAAAAGCGGCAGCATCAAGACCTTCAAGCGCTGGTTTTTTGCGCTCGGCGCCGAGCCCGCGCTGGACCGCGCCAAGGTCACCGAGCGCTTGGAGCGTTGCCCCATCATCATGGCGGCGGTGGACATCGACCACGCCCCCACCGAGCTGCTGCAGCGCCTGCGCGAGACAGTGCGCCGCATCGTGCTGACCGAGCCCGGCGCCCGGCTGGCCTGCGTCAGCGTGATGAAGCTCAACCGCATCGGGGTTGAAGACCTGGTGGACGAGTTGGGCCGCAGCCGGCATGTCAAGCAGCTTGTGGCGCTGAAGCAC
>JANOBL010000281.1:0-2297 GCA_031411635.1 Betaproteobacteria bacterium | reverse complement strand
CTGCGATCCCGAGGCCTGTGTCGATGTGCTGATCGAGGGCTGCACCTTCGACACCGGTGACGACTGCATCGCCATCAAGGCCGGCCGCGGCACCGACGGCTTTGCGCCGCCGCCGGGCATGCCGGCCGGCGCCATCGCAGCCTGGGTGGTGTACCCGAACTACCCGGTGCAATGTGGCACCGCCTCGGGCGACACCAGCGCCTGCGCCGCGGCCACCCGCAACATCATCATCCGCAACTGCGTGATGGCCAGCGGCCATGGCGGTGTGACCTTGGGCAGCGAGATGTCCGGCGGCATCGAGAACGTGTTCGCCGAGAACATCCAGATGAACAGCAGCGAATTGGACATCGCGCTGCGCTTCAAGACCAATACCCGGCGCGGCGGCGTGATGCGCAACTATTACGCGCGCAACATCCAGGTGCCCAATGGCGTGTCGGCAAACAACGGCGCCATCACGATCGATTACTTCTACCGCGCCGATGCGTCCGACGACCCCGCCGAGTCGGGCCCGTACCGGCCGTTCACCGACCAGATCTATGTCAGCAACCTGACGGTCGGACGCGGCAGCAAGGCTGGCACCAAGGCGTTCAACATCCGCGGCTTTGCCAGCGCGTCACCGGCACCCTTGCCGCTGCCGCCCAACTACGTGGCGAACTCGCCGCGCGCCGGTGTGGCTGGCAGCGTGGGTGTCAATGATGCGATCGGCGTCGTGCGCGTCCGCAACTCGACCTTCAACGTCAGCACCACTGCCGACGTGGTGCAGAACGTCGACCTGCGGCTCGACAACGTGACCATCAACCGGACCTAGTCCAGTGAAACGGAAAAGCAAGTGATGCGCCGCACGCGTGCAAGCACTGCAAGCACTGCAAGCAAACGCGCCAACAGCCATTGAACTCCAGCTCCCGCAAGCCGGGTGCACCGCGCACCCGACAGGGCTCAACTCCTTCCACCAGGACCAACCACCATGAAACTTCACTCCAACCCTTCGCCTGCTTCGGCGGGCTTCACGCGCCGCACCCTGCTGCTGGGGGCCGGCGGCTTCGCCGGAACGGCCGTGCTGGGCAACCTCGTGGGCTGCGGTGGTGGCGACGACGACGAGGATCCGATCTGGGGCCGCGCCGGCGCGGCCACCGTGATCATCGATTCGCTGAAGCGTGTGTTCCAGTCGTCATTCCGCAATGTCGATTTCGACGTCACGGCTTATGGTGCCCGGATCTGCGCGGTCGTCGCTTTCACGTCGCCCTATACCGACGCGTCGAAGTCGCCCGTCAGCGCCGGCTCGGACAAGACCCATGCACCGGGCTCGTTCGATTCGCGTCCGGCCTTTCTTGCTGCCATCGCTGCGTGCAACGCGGCCGGCGGTGGCCGCGTGGTGGTGCCGGCCGGCAACTGGTTCTGCGCCGGGCCGATCGTGCTGCTCAGCAACGTCAACTTCCATCTTTCGGCCAACTGCCGCATCTATTTCAGCAACTCGCCCGCCGACTATGCCAAGGACGGCCCGGTCGACTGCGGCGCCAACGGCAAGCTCTATTACGCGCGCTGGCAGTCGAATGATTGCCTCAACTACGGCTCGCCGATCTATGCCCGCAACCAGACGCATATCGCCATCACCGGCGAAGACCACACGTCGGTGCTGAACGGCCAGGCCATGATCCCGTTTTCCGGCGCTGGCAATACCAGCACCTGCTGGTGGACCTGGAAGGGCAATGCTGGCCAGTACGGGTTTGTCAGCGCCGCCGCGACACCGTCCGCGGCCTCGGTGAATGCGCTGAACCTTGACCTGCGCACCAAGGTGTCGGGCATCAGCGATGCGCTCTACGCGCTGCTCACCAATCCGGTCACGCCGTGGCAGCAGGACCAGAACTACCTGCCGTGCCTGTCGGAAGCCGGCGTCGCCATCGAGCAGCGCATCTTCGGCAAGAGCCACTACCTGCGCCCGTGCATGGTCGTCTTCGTCAACTGCACCAACGTGCTGATGGAGAACTACCAGACCAACAACACGCCGTTCTGGCAGCACAACCCGGTCAACTGCAGGAACGTCGTCATCCGCGGCGTGCTGGCCGACAGCACCGGCCTCAACAACGACGGCTTCGATCCCGACGCCTGCGACAACGTGCTGTGCGAAGGCGTCGAGTTCAACACCGGCGACGACTGCATCGCCATCAAGTCGGGCAAGAACCTCGACACGCAGTACGGCGCGTCGAAGAACCAGGTGATCCAGGACTGCATCATGCACAGCGGCCACGGCGGCGTCACGCTCGGCAGCGAGATGGGCGGCGGCATCGAGAAGGTCTACG
>JANOBL010000280.1:0-7711 GCA_031411635.1 Betaproteobacteria bacterium | reverse complement strand
GGCCTTTGTCTCGCTCACCTTGGTGCCGATGCTGGCCAGCCGCTTTTTGACCGACGAGTTGCACAAAAAACGGCCCGGCCTGATCGTGCGCAGCTTCGAGCGTGCGTTTGACGCCACCTTGCGCGGCTACAGCCGCACGCTGGACGCGGCGCTGCGCTGGCGCAAGCTGGTGCTGTTGGTGGCGCTGCTCACGTTTGTGGCCACCGGCTGGCTGTTTGCGACGATCCCGAAAGGCTTTTTTCCGGAAGAAGACATCGGCCAGATGAACGTCAGCACCGAGGGTGCCGAGGACGTGTCGTTCGAGGAGATGGTGCGGCTGCAAGACCGCGCGGCGGCGGTGTTGCGCGCCGATCCGGCGGTGGCCACGGTCAGCTCATTCAACGGCGGCCAGGGTTCACAAAACACCGGCCGCATGTTCGTCAACCTCAAACCCCGCGACCAGCGCGCACCGATGAAGCAGGTGATCGAGGGCCTGCGCAAAAAGCTGCGTGGCATTGCCGGCATCAACGTCTTCATGCGGCCGACGCAAAACCTGCAGCTCGGTGGCCGCCAAAGCAAGGCGCAGTTCCAGTACATCCTGCAAAGTGTGCAGGCCGGCGAGTTGAACGACTGGGCCGGCAAGCTGCAGGAAAAACTGCGGGCCGACCCGTTGTTCCGCGATGTCACCAGCGATTCCCAGCTTCGTGGCCTGCAGGCCAGCCTGGACATCGACCGCAACCGCGCCGCGTCGCTGGGCGTGGGCATCGACGCGATCCGCTCGGGCCTGTTCTCGGCCTTTGGCGAGCGCCAGGTCAGCACCATCTTCACCACCGTGGACAGCTACCAGGTGATCATGGAAGTGGCGCCGCAATCCAAGGCTGACGAGAGTGCGCTGGGCGGTGTCTACGTGCGCGCCTCCACCGGCGCACTGGTGCCGATGTCGGCGTTTACCACCGTCAAGCGCAGCGTCGGGCCCACGTCGATCAACCATGTGGGCCAGTTGCAGGCGGTCACCGTGTCGTTCAACCTGGCGCCCGGCGCGGCGCTGGGTGATGCCACCAACCATATCGACACCGCGCGCCAGGACATCCGCCTGCCCGACTCGGTGATCACCACCTGGGGCGGCGATGCCGCGGTGTTCAAAAACTCGCAGGGCAGCCAGGTGGTGCTGATCGTCGGTGCGCTGCTGGTGATCTACGTGCTGCTGGGGGTGCTGTACGAGAGCTTCATCCACCCGCTCACGATCCTGGCCGGCCTGCCGTCGGCGGCGGTGGGCGCGCTGTTGACGCTCAAGTTGTTCGACATGGATCTGACCTTGATCGCCACCATCGGCATCCTGCTGCTGATCGGCATCGTGAAGAAAAACGCGATCATGATGATCGACTTTGCGCTCGACGCGCAGCGCCACGGCGGCATGACACCGCAGCAGGCGATCCGCGAGGCCTGCGTGCTGCGTTTCCGGCCGATCATGATGACCACCTTGGCCGCGCTGATGGGCGCGCTGCCAATCGCCATGGGCCTGGGTGCCGGCGCCGAGTTGCGCCAGCCGCTGGGCCTGGCGGTGGTGGGCGGGCTGGTTTTCTCGCAGGCGATCACGCTGTACATCACACCGGTGATCTACCTGGCGCTGGACCGGTTCAGCGGCCGCGGGCCGGTGACGACCGCAGAGGTGCAAGTGCCGGCGCTGGCGTGAGCAGTGACCTCATCGCTGCTGCACCGCCGCGCCGGCCACCGGCGTTTGGTATTCGGCATTCAGGCGCTTGAACGTGGCCTCGCGCTCGGTCTCGATGAAGCGGCGCAGCCCGGCGGCCTGAAACGGCCGCAGCGTGGTCTGGTGGTGCAGCACGATCTCGGCCGCCAGCGCCCAATCCACCGCGTCGGTGGTGGGGTTCAGCCACAGCAGGGCAGGCTCTGGCAGCAGGGCCAGCAGCGCTTCGGCCGCCTGGTCGGCGGGCACGGCTGACAACATCGCCTGCTGTGGCCAACGCCCCAGCAGCGGTGCGTCCAGCCGCTGCGGCGGCCACAGCAGCAGCAGGCGCTGCGGTGGGTAGCTCTCCACCGCCGTGCCACCGGGGGTGGTGACAAACTCGGTACTTGGCGCCAGCACCTCGCGCACCGCAGCGGTCCAGGCGCCGGGCTGCCAGGCCGTGGGCAGCCGGGGGTGCGCGGCGCGGCGCAATTGCAGTGTTTGTGGGCTGGGCTGCCAGGCTGCTGCGCTGGCTGCCAGGGTCTCGGCGCTCCACAACGCGCTGACCTGGTCGCTGGCTTGTTGCAGCGTTTGGTCCAGCGTGCGCCGGTCGACGGCGGCCGGTGCGCTCACCGGTGGCAGCGTCACCATCGGCACATCCACCACGTCATCGGCCTGCCAGGTCTGGCCGCTGCGCAGCGTGCCACCGCGCAACCGTGTCGGGCCGGGTGCACGGTCTGGATGCAACCTGGCTTGCAGGCCGGACAGGTCGGGTGCCGGGGCTGGCGCGGCGCTTGTGGCCGGCCGCATGCGCCGCACAAAGTCGTCCAGCGCGTGGGTTGGGTCGTCGTTGGGGCGGTCTGGGTTCATGGCCTGCATTCTGCGTTTTTGGAGTGAACAGCCTAGGGATTTACCCAGGGATTGGGTTTCGCCCTCTAGAGGCGTCACCGCACACTGTGCGCCAGATGCAGAAGACGCATCAATCCATTCACTGCCATCCCCCCATCCCCTTTTCAACTTCTACCGAAAGCCCACGATGACCCCCTCTGCTTCTACCCTGCGTGCCGTCACGCTGAAGACCGTTGCCAACTACACCCAGGCCGCCGGGCGCGCCGTGGTGGCCTACCGGGTTGGCGGCCAGCGCCTGATCGCTGCGATGCAGCGCAGCGTGGACCGGGCCGCCGCCCAAGGCCCGGACCGGCTGGCCGCCGCGCTGCGCCGCGCCAGTGGCAATGTGGGCGGTTTGGCCAGCAAGGGCCTGGACGTGGTGAGCAACAGCACCGAACGTGTGATCGAGCTCAGCAGCACCGGCGTCAACAGCCAGGTGCGCCGGGTGGCCGATCTGGTGGACGGCCTGGACATCGCGGTGGTCAGCAACGGCCTGCAAGCCGTGGCCCGCATCAGCCTGCCGGGTGCCTACGCCGCGCTGGCGCTGTCCGAGCGCGTGGTGGCCGGTGCCGACAAGCTGCCGGGCACGCCGGTGGCCCAGGCCAGCGCCGCTGTGCGCCGGCGTGCCGCCAAAGTGGCAACGCCGGTGGAAGACGCGGTGCAAGCCGTGGCCCAACAAGCCAAAACCACCGTCAAACCCACGCTCAAGCACGCCCGCAAGGCCGCGGCGCCGGTGCTGGCCGAGGTGGTTGCCGCCGTGGCGCCCAAGGCTGGCAAGCCGGCCAGCCGCAAGCCTGCTGCCAAGCCGGTGGTTGCCGCGGTTGCCGCAGTTGCAACCCGCACCCGCCGCGCCGCCAAGCCGCTGGCGCAAGCCGCTGCAGCGGTTGAAGCGGCCGTCACGGGCGCCTGATCCGGCACCCGGCAATGCGCCGGCTCAGCGGGCAGGACGCCGGGTTTCTGGCCGCCGACACCGCCAGCGCCAACGCCAATATCAGCCTGCTGCACATCTTTGACCAGGCCACCGCAGCGGGCGGCGTGGTGCGCTTCAAGGCCGTGCTGGCGCAGATCGAGCGGCGTCTGTCGGCCGCACCGCTGTTCCGCCAGCGCCTGCGGCGGGTGCCGCTGGCGCTGGACCATCCGTACTGGGTGGATGACGAAAACTTCGATCTCGAATACCACGTCCGCCACCTTGCGCTGCCCAAGCCGGGCGATTGGCGCCAGTTCTGCATCCAGGCCTCGCGCATCCATGCGCGGGCGCTGGACATGGACCGCCCACTCTGGGAGGCCTATGTCATCGAGGGCCTGGACAGTTTTCTCGATCTACCGGCGGGCAGCTTTGCGCTGTTGCTCAAAACCCATCGTGCGGCAGTTGGTTTGCAGCAGTTGGCCGAGATCAGCGCGCTGCTGCTGGATGACAGCGCCCAGCCACCCGCTGCGGCACCACCCACGCCGTGGTTTGCCGAGGCAGCACCGGGCCGGTTGTCGCTGTTGGGTGGCAGGACGGGCCGCAGGCTGGGCAGCAGCCTGTTGCGATCAGCCAGCGCGCCGCTGCGCCGGCTGCAGCTTTTTCGCCCGCAGGCGCAGCCGGCAACCCGCTTCAACTCGGCGGTATCGCCGCATCGGGTGTTTGAAACACGGCGCTTCACCGAGGCTGAGTTCCAGGCCGTGGCGGGCCTGGTGCCCGGCGCCACGCTGGATGACGTGGTGCTGGCGGTGTGCGGCGGTGCACTGCGCCGCTACCTGGCGGCGCTGGCCGAGTTGCCCGAGCAGCCCAGCCTGCTGGCGCTGCGCCAGGACGGGCAGGTGCGGGTGCTGGGCACCGACATCGCCGATCCACGCTTGCGCCTGGCCGCAGTGCAGCAGCAGGCGGCTGGGCCCCAGGCTGCGGCGCAGCGGTGGACGACGCGCCTGCCGGCCGCCCATTGCACGCTGACCGGCTTGCCGGCGCCCAGCAAGCCGCTGTATTTGTGTGGTGCGCGTTTGACGTACTTCTCGGCCCTGCTGCCGATCAGCGACGGCCTGGGCCTGGCGTTTGCCGTCACCCGCTACGACGGCCGGGTGGTGATCTCGCCCACCTGCTGCCGCGAGCTGATGCCCGACCCCGAGGTTTTTGCGTTGTGCCTGCGTGACAGCTTCCAGGCCTACCTGGCGCTGCTGCCGCGCCGCCGCCGCAGGCGCGCCGGCTGATCAAGCCGGTGCTTCGTCGGGCAGGTGCTGGCCGGCGACAAAGTCAAACTTGTCCCGGTTGCCGATGCGGCGATAGACCGAGAAGCGGCCGGTATCCCGCAGCTCCTGGTGGGTCAGGCCCAGGGTCCAGAACTGGCGCCCGCCGTCGGACACCAGAATGCGCACATGTACATTGCCCGGCCCTTCCTGGCGCTGCCGCACGCTGCCGTCATCCGCGGTCAGGTGCAGATGCCGCAGTACCGATACCTGGTTCACCGCGTGCGCACCATGATTGACTGTGTTGTCGCACTGCGCGCCCATCTGGCGCTGCCGGTCGTTCCAGCGCGGGCGCGCAAGCTGCTCGGGCGAGGGCGGGGGCGCGGCTTTCTTGATCAGCTTGGGCGGGGTTTTGGCGGTGGACCGGCTGTGGCCCAGTGCCGAGCCCCGGTTGTTCATGACCCATTCCCCACCCTCCTTGTCGTCTTCGTCGTCCGACGATTCCGGGCTGGGCGGCGGGCTCTTGGCGGCCAGCTTCTTGCGCTCCTTGACGAGCTGGCGCTCGGTCTCGTGCGCCTGCTGCACGTCGGCCAGCAACTCGTCCAGGCGAAGCACGATGTCGTTGGCTTCGCTGTACTCGATGGTGCGGGCATACGACGCCAACTCTTCGCGCCACTCCTTCAGCGTGGACTTCATCGGGTCCACCTGCGCGCCAAACTGGCTCAACAGTCGGTTGGCCTGCTTGTAGAGCTGGGTGATCGAGTTGCGCAACTCGGTGTCAGAGGCCCGGCCGGTGTACAGCAGGCCCCACAGGCTCCAGGCGGTGGCGTCCCAGCTCTTGTGGGCAAAGTCCGGTTCGGCCATGGGCTGCGCTCCTGCCGCAGGGTGGTCCACGGCTGCGGCAAGCGTAACGGTTGGTTACCGCCGCCACAAGCCGATGACATTGCGCATCAGGGGGATGCTGCTGCGGGTGCCGGCCGGGCCAAAAACCTCGGTCATCAAGCGTCGCTCAAACCGGCAGTGCCGGGTGGGTCAGCCAGCGGTACAGCGCGCCCGGCACACCGGTGGGCTGAAACGGCTGCCAGGCATCTTCGGCTTGCGCCAGCCGGTTGGCCAGGATGCCCATCACCATCGGATTGAAACCCAGGCCGGTGTGGCTGCCGGCGACGCGGATGTTTTCGCAGGGTTGATCGTTGGCGGCCGCCACGGTGGCCTCTTGCGGCGGCACCACACCGTCGCTGATCGAGTACAGGCAACTCATCGGCACGGCGGGCAGACTGTGCTCACGCAGCTTCTTGGCCCGTGGCTGCATCACATGGGCACTGGGCCCCATCGGGTGGGCGATCAAGCGGTACAGCGCCTTGACCAGCGCCGGGCTCTGGCTGCCCGCTGCATCCACGCTGACCGGGCTGCCCAGCGTGATGAGCTGCCGCACACACTCCACCGCCTGGTGTGCGCCGTACAGCGCAAATACGCCGCCCAGGCTCCAGCCCACCAGGCTGACCTTGCGCCCGGTCTGGTGGTGCAAATGGCGGATTTTTTGCTCCAGCGCCTGGGCATGGCGGCGCTGGAAGCCGATGTTGCGGCCCAGGCCCCAGGTCACAACGTTGTAGCCGCGCCCGGCCAGGTAGGTTTTGAGGGCGATCAAGCTGCCCTCATCGGCCATGAAGCCGGGCAGCAGCAGCACCGGGTGGCCGTCGCCGCGTGCGGCGCTGGCCAGCCAGGGCCAGGCCATCGGCAGCATCGCTGCCTCCAGCAGCGCGCGCCACTCCAGCAGCGAGTGCAATCGCTGCGGTGCGCCGGCGTGGGGGTGTCGGGTGGCCATGGCTTGGGATCAATGCTGGTATGCAAGCATTGTGGCCGGCCGCGGTGGGCGGGTGCAGGGCGGGGCGTCTATTGGCGCGGGGGTGCACACCCATCCCCGGGGGTCAATTGGCGCTGGCCAACCAGTCCTCGACCAGCAAATCTGGCACGCGCTGGAATTCGCGCAGGTTGTTCGTCACCATCACCAGGCCCAGCGCACGCGCCTGGGCCGCAATCAACAGGTCATTGGCGCCAATCGGCTGGCCGGCCTTCTCCAGATATGCCCGAATCTGGCCGTAGTGCAGTTCGACAGGGGTTTCCAGCGGCAGCACATCAAGGCCCGCAAAGATGATGTCCATCTGCCGGCGCACGTTGGCGGATGCGCCGCGCTGCAGACCGAACTGAACCTCGGCCGCCACCACGATGCTGGTGCAAGCGGTGTCTGGCAGGCGAGCGCGCAGGATCTCGAAAACACGCCCTTGCGGCTGGCGGGCCAGCGCAGAGAGGATGTTGGTGTCCAACAAGTAGCGATGCGTTGCCATCAAAACAAATTGACTGGCGACGGCGGCAAGTCCTCGATCTCGGGGAAGTCTTCGTCCAGCGGCTCCATCGTGGCCAGCAACTCCAGCAAGCTGCTCTTCTTGATCGGCGTGATGACCAGGCTGTCACCGTCCTTGCGCATCAGCGCCTGGCTGCCATCCAATTCAAACTCACGCGGGATGCGCACCGCCTGGTTGCGGCCGTTGCGGAACAGCGATACAGCGCGTTCTTCGGGCATGGTGGATTCCCCAGCAGTTGACATATGTCAAAGCATATGCCGATCAGGCCGAGCCGTCAAACCGAGCTGCCAGCGGGCGGCAGTGCCAACCGCACAATGCCGCGATGCCCGCCGCCCCGCAGCTTGCAAGCCTTGCAGCCGACTGGATGGCCGGTCGCGGCTGGGCGCCGTTTGATTTTCAGCGCCAGGTTTGGGCGGCGATGGCCGAGGGCCGCAGCGGTTTGCTGCATGCCACCACCGGTGCCGGCAAGACCTATGCGGTGGCGCTGGGCGCGCTGCTGCGGGCGGCGGCGCTGGGCGCGGTGCAGGCGGATACCGCCGTGCCGCCAGCGCCAGCGCGTGGCCGCAGCAAAACAAGTGCCGCGCCGCCGCTGGGCGTTCTGTGGCTGACGCCGATGCGCGCGCTGGCCGCC
>JANOBL010000279.1:0-2268 GCA_031411635.1 Betaproteobacteria bacterium | reverse complement strand
TCCAGCGAATCACTTCGCGCCCACGTGTACGCCAAAGCCAATACTTGATCCAAGACGACAATGGCCGGCCGCTGAGCATGCTGGCCATGCGTGGGCGCTTCGACAAGGCGCGCATGGCAGCAGGTGTGGCATTCCAGTTTCGAGACATCCGGGCAAAAACTGCCAGTGACACTGGCGACCTCAGTCACTCACCCTAGAAACGGCAGTTAACCCCCGCAGAATCTGAGGAAACCAAGCACTGGCGCGGTGTTGCGCTTGTTTGGCAGACTCACCCGATGGGTGAATCGAGACGCAAGCGACAAGGGGTCTTGGTGCAAGGCGACGGACAGGCCGAGCAGCCCGAGGTGGTAGACACGCTTGGCGGTCGGATGCATGTGCGCTGGGACACCGGTGCAGCGGCCACACCGCATGGCCAGCTGGTGTACTTCGCCGAGTTTCTGGCCGCCACCGGGGTGTTTGAGCGCTGGGTGTCGGCCTGCCCGCTGGCCTACAGCAGTGGCAACGCGCCGACCAAGCGCGACGTGCTGGGCACGCTGATGCTCGGTCTGCTGGCCGGCCACCGGCGCTACGCCCACATCACCGCGCTGCGCGGCGACGCGGTGGCCGCGCAGGCGCTGGGCATGAACAAGGTGGTCAGCGAAGACGCGCTGCGCCGGGCGCTGGAGCGCATCGACGAGGGTGCGAGCACCGCGTGGATGCGTCCGGCCTTGATGCACTCGGTGCGCGAGGCACTGAGCAAGCCTTGGGTGCTGGACATCGACGCCAGCATCAAGCCGCTGTACGGCCGCCAGGAGGGCGCCGAGCTGGGCTACAACCCGAGCAAACCGGCGCGGCCCAGCCATGTGCTGCACACCTTCTGGGTGGGTAACCTGCGCCTGGTGCTGGACGTGCAGGTCAGCTCGGGCAAGCAGCACACCAGCGTGCACGCCAAGGCCGCGCTGGGTCGGCTGCTCGATGAGTTGGGCGATGGGCCCGGCGGCAGACGCCCGGCGCTGGTGCGAGGCGATTCGGGCTACGGCAACGAGGGCATCCTGCTGGAGCTGGAGCGCCGCGCCCAGCCCTACTTGCTGCGCCTGCGCCAGACGGCCAACGTGCAGCGCCTGGTGGCGATGCAGTTCGCTCGGCAGGACTGGAGCCGGCCCGACAACCAAGGCTGCCAGATGGTGGAGGACTGGCTGCAACTGCACGGCTGGAGCAAGAAGCGCCGGGTGGTGGTCGTGCGCCAGCGCATCAAGGGCGGCATCGCACGCGAGCGCCGCGTCAACGGCAAGCAGCTCAAGCTGGACTTGGCGGGCCCGAGCGTGCACGAGGGGGACAGGCTCTGGGAGTACGCGGTGATGGTCACCGATGCGAACTATCCCATCGAGGCCATCGGCCAGCTCTACCGCGACCGCGCCGACTGCGAGAACGGCTTCGACGAGTTGAAGAACCAGTGGGGCTTGAGCGGCTTCACGACCCAGGACATCAACCGCTGCCAGACCACGGCGCGGGCCTGTGCGCTGGTCTACAACTGGTGGAGTTGGTACTGCCGAGCCGCCAACCCGAAGGCCAGGATGGAGGCCATCACCAGCCGCCCGCTACTGCTCGCAGCGGTGGGGCGGGCCGCGCACAGCGGCGGGCAAACGACGCTGTACCTGACGCCGATGCACGGCAAGGCCAGGCTGCTCCAACCGCTGATCGCCAACATCCACGCGGCCTTGCAGCATGTCAAGGCAGCTGCGGAGCAGTTGCGTTCGGCCGACCCCTGGGCGATCCTGCTGCGCTACGTCAGCGACAGGATCGCACCGGTTCTCAGCCCATTCAGACACCCCGCCCAGCTCCCGGCAACGGGGTAACTGCCGGATTTAGGTTGAATTCAATGCGAGCGCCACGGTGGTGACGGAGCGCCGTGACGGGCTGGCGTGTTCTGCGCAGGTAAAGGGGGAGTCGCCGGCAGTCCTGTTGGGAGCCTGAATGGTGCGAGAGTCAGCGCGATCTTGTCGCTCACGTAGCGCAGCAAGATTGCCCAGGGGTCGGCTGACTGGAACTGCTCCGCAGCTGCCTTGACGTGCTGCAAGGCCGCGTGGATATTAGCGATCAGCGATTTGAGCAGCTTTGCCTTGCCGTGCAGCGGCGTCAGGTACAGCGTCGTTTGCCCGCCGCTATGCGCTGCCCGCCCTACGGCTGCCAGCAGCAGCGGGCGGCTCGTGATGGCTTCCATCCTCGCCGTCGGATTGGCCGCTCGGCAGTACCAACTCCACCAGTTGTAGACCAGCGCACAGCTTCGTG
>JANOBL010000278.1:0-6472 GCA_031411635.1 Betaproteobacteria bacterium | reverse complement strand
TCATCCCGATCGGCGGCGCCGACATGCCGGTGGTGGTCAGCATGCTCAACAGCTACTCGGGCTGGGCCGCGGCGGGCATTGGTTTCAGCCTGAACAACGCGATGCTGATCATCGCCGGCAGCCTGGTGGGCTCGTCGGGCGCGATCCTCAGCTACATCATGTGCAAGGCGATGAACCGCTCGTTCTTCAACGTCATCGGCGGTGGTTTCGGCGGCGAGGCCACCGCCGCGGCGGCCGGTGCGCAGCAGCAGCGGCCGGTCAAATCCGGCTCGGCCGACGATGCGGCCTTTGTGCTGGGCAATGCCGAAACGGTGGTGATCGTGCCGGGCTATGGCCTGGCGGTGGCGCGCGCGCAGCATGCGGTCAAGGAGCTGGCCGCCAAGCTGACCGAGAAGGGCATCACCGTGAAGTACGCCATCCACCCGGTGGCCGGCAGAATGCCAGGCCACATGAACGTGCTGCTGGCCGAGGCCGAGGTGCCGTATGACCAGGTCTTCGAGATGGAAGACATCAACGGCGAGTTTGGCCAGGCCGATGTGGCCATCATCCTGGGCGCCAACGACGTGGTGAACCCTGCGGCCCACATCAAGGGCAGCGCGATCTACGGCATGCCTATCCTGGAGGCCTACAAGGCCAAGACCATCATCGTCAACAAGCGCTCGATGGCGGCGGGCTACGCCGGCCTGGACAACGAGCTGTTCTACATGGACAAGACGATGATGGTGTTTGGCGATGCCAAGAAGGTGGTGGAGGACATGGTGAAGGCGATTGAGTGAGGCTGGGTGGGTGGGCCGCAGGGACTGTGTCAATTTACTTTTAAACCTCATCGTCAATTAGCGGCCCCGCTTGTTTGAGCTTGTACGCCGCCATGCACCAACCACCGCCCAGCAGGTGTCAGCCTGGGAGAAGTCGCGCCGCTGCTGACCGCAAGGCCAGACCCGTCATACACTCGAGTCATCTGTATTACATCGAGTCCCCACCATGCCCTTGACCGTGCGATTGGACAGTTCACTGGAAGCCGAGTTGGACCGCTACTGCACCGAGCGTGGGCTCACCAGGAGCCGGGTGATGCGAGACTCGCTGGCGGCTTACTTGGTGGCAGGCGGTCGGGCCAGCGCGGCGATGCCGGCCACGCTCCTTCCGCCCCTTCCCGGTGGGCGCGAGCCCAGCGCAGCGTTCAAGGCATTTCAGCAGTCTGGTTTGTTGGGCGGCGGCGTGCTGGGTGGCGTGAGTGCCGACAAGCATGCCGTGCGCGCCCGCGCCATGCAGCGCATTCGCCGATCCAGCGTTTGACAACAGCCCCGCCCAAGCAGCCCGGGCGCTCGGCTGTAACCAGCGCAGCGGCGCCGCCCGGCGCAGACCGCCGGGTGTTGCTCGATACCGGGGTGTTGATCGCGCTGTACGCGCGCGACGACCCGCATCATGCCGCCGCAATGCGTTGGTTCAACAGCTTCAGCGGCACGCTGCACACCGTTGAACCGGTATTGACCGAAACAGCTTACTTTTTGCCGGTTCGGTTGCGTGCGGTGATTGCCGAACTGGCTGCCAGCAATGCCATCACGGTTCATCGGCCCGATGCGGTGGGTTTTGCGCGCATGGCCGGGTTGCTGCGCAAGTATGCCGATATCGACGCCGACTGGGCCGACATTGCGCTGGTCTGGTTGGCCGAAACCATGAACATCCACCGCATCGCCACGCTGGATACGACCGATTTCAACGTCTACTGCATCCACGGCCGAAAGCGCTTTGCGCTGGAGCTGCTGGGCTGATCCACCGGCGCGCCGGCGCCGGTGGGCCGCCCTGGTCAGGAGGCGCTGCGCCGCCGCGCCATCCAACCCACCGCGGCCAGCCCAGCCAGCAGCAAGGCCCAGTGCGCGGGCTCGGGCACCGGGATGGCCGAGGTGACCCAATGGCCGTCGGTGGCCAGGCCGTTGCCGGCGGTGAAGCCGTAGAACACCGGGTTGCCGGCCAAGCCAAGGGCGCCAAAATCAACCGCCGCCCCAACTTCGAACGTGCCCAGGTTGATGTGCTCGATGCGGCCGTTGAGCTGGCCCGTCAGATCGTCATTGCCCGACGGCGTGTAGTCCACCCTGGCATACCACTGAAAATCCGGATCGCGGATGCTGTCGCCCAAGCCGGTTTCGGTGCTGCCCAGCGGCGCCACGCTGCCGGCTTGCAGGATTTGCAGGCTGGGCGATACCGGCTCGCCGTCAAAGTGAAAAGTGTCGATCGCAAACGCCACGCTGGCCGGGCTCAGGCCCTGGTAGCCCAGGCCCGAGCCACCGGTGCCCACGCCGGTGGCGCTGGTCAATGTGAAGGTCAGGCCGTCGCCACGCAGGCCGCCCAGGTTGGTGGGGATGAAAAAGTGGAAGTCAAAGCTGAAAGCCTGGTTGAAATCCATCGTCAACGCGGTGGGCGCAAAACCGCTGCCGGCCTGGCCACCCACCGTGGTCTGTGTCAGCACCAGGTTGCTGTAGGTGAAGCCGTTGCCCGGGGTCTGGTTGAACGCGCTGGCGCTGCCGGCCAAGGTCCAGGTGGTGAAGTCGGTCAGGCCGGTGGCCAGGCTGACGCCTTGCTGGGCCTGGGCCGCAGGCGCCAGGCCGGCGGCGGCCAGCAGGGTGGACAACAAAAGGGCTGAGGGTCGCATCAAAGGCTCCGTGGAGAGGGTATTGGTATTGCGCTGCATCGTGCGCGACCACCGTTAGCCCATCGTTAGCCAGCGGCCTGTTGCAGGCCCCGCGATCGGGGGGTGCGTCAGTCCGGCGCCAACGCCAGCGCCACCGCGTCGGCCAGGCCCAGGCTGCTGCCTTCGGCGCGCAAGGCCTCGGCCCGCGCTGCGCCAAGCTGCAGGTGCAGCAGCAGCCGGGTGCGGCGCAGCTCGCGGGTTTCGATCCGGTTGATCGACCGGTACAAGCGCAGCCAGTGGCCCACCACAAAACCCTGCAGCCGGGCCGCGCGCTCGGCCTGGCCCGCCATCACCAGCGCCTCGGGCAGGTGCAGCATGGCATTGGCCAGCGCCTGCGGGTAGTGGCGCTGCCAGCCGATGCGGATGCTGCGGCGGAACGCGGTGGCCGCATCGTCCCAGCGCCGCAGCCGGATCATCACCCGGCCAATCTGCCAGCGCACCTGCATCAGGCTGATCCAGTCGCCGTCGGCCAGCGCGGCCCGCTCGCACTCTTCAAACACCGTGACCGCCTCTTCGTTGCGGCCAGTCCAGGCCCAGGCCGTGGCCCGGTTCAGCAGCGCGGCATAGGCCATGCGGCGGTTGCCAAGCTGCTCCCAGAGCTGCTGCGCCTGGGCCACCAGCGCCTCGGCACCCGCAAAATCGAGCCGCAGGTTGCAGGCGATCAAGCCCTGCAAACGCAGCACGGTGGCCTGGGCCACCCGGTCGCCACAGCGGCGGGCCAGCACCGAGGCCTGGTCCAGCGCGTTGTCCAGACTGGCATCGGACGCCGCCTGGTAACGGCCGGCGTAGTACATCGTCGAAACCCAGCGCACCAGCGCCAGGCAACGCCGCCGGTCGTCTTGGGCCGAGGCCAGCCCGGCTTCGGCATGGGCCAGCGCCTGCTCGGCAAAACCGGCCGAGCTGCGGCCCAGGGCCAGCAGTTCCAGCGCGTCGGTGCGCAGTCCGGCCGTCGTGTCAGCCTCGCCCAGCGTGGCCAGCGATTGCTCCAACGCCAGCACCGCCGCCAGCGGCAGGCTGTCGGCGTCCCAATAGTTGCGCAAGGCCAGCGCCAAGGCCAGTGCGGCCGGTCCGGCGCCATCGGCCGGCGCGCTGATCAGCGCTGCATGCACATGCGCCAGCTCGGGTGCCACCGCTTGTGGCCCCTGGGCGGCGGCGGTGCCGGCAAACTGGATCAGCCATTGGCGCTGGCGTTGACGGGCGGTGCGCTGCAGCGCGGGTGGGCAGCGCTCGGCGGCAAACTCGCGCACCGGCTGCAGCAAGCCGTGGCGGCTGCGGTGGTCGGCGCCCTCGCTGCGCTGCACCAGCGAGGCATCGTGCAACTCGTCCAGCAAGGCCTGGGTGGGCTGCTGCCCGGTGGCCAGCATCGCGGCCACCATGTCGGTGCGGGCTGGTGCGGTCAGCACCGACAAGCTCAGCAGCAGGTGCTGCTGCGCTGCGTCCAGTTGCTGCCAGCTCCAATCCACCACGTGCCGCATTGACGCATGCCGGCTGTCGGCCGTGGCGCGCAGCGTATTGCGCGCCAGCAAGTCCAGCATCGGCGTGCCGGCGCCGTCACTCAGGCGCTGCAGCAGCTCTTGCGGCGACAGGCTGCGCACGCGCGAGGCGGCCAGTTCGATCGCCAGCGGCATGCCACCCAGCAAGCGCACCAGCGCGACGATGGCGCTGCAGTGGCGCGCGCCAAGCCGGAAATCGGCCCGCGAGGCCCGCGCCCGATCCACAAACAGCGCCACCGCCGGGGTGGCGGCGGCGTCGTCCAGCGTGGCATCCACGGCGGGCAGCGCCAGGCCGTCCAGCGCAAACGCAATTTCGCCGTCCTGCGCCAACAGCCGGCGCGACGTGACCAGCACATGCAGGCCGGGTGCGGCCGACAGCAGCCGGGTGATCTGGCTGCCGGCGTCGTCGGCCAGTTGCTCCAGGTTGTCCAGCACCAGCAGCACATGGTGGCCGGCCAGCGTGGCGACGATGCGGGCCTGCACATCGCCAGGGCCACCGGCCGCACTGTCGCCGCGCAGTGCGTCGCAGATTGCATCCAGCGCCTGCTCGGCCGAAGTGCACTGCACCAGCGGCACAAACACGATGCGGTCGAAGCGTGGCGGCTGGGCGTCGCGGCCGATAGCCCACTCGGGGGCATCCCGCAAGGCCTGCGCCACCGCCACCGCCAGCCGGGTCTTGCCACTGCCGCCCGGTCCGTGCACGGTGACCAGGCGCTGGGTCTGCACCAGCGCGCGCAGCCGGGAGGCAGTCAGGTCGGCGCCAAAAGGCCGGGTCCAGTAGCTGGGCAGGCCGGTGGGCGTGGGTGCGATGCGGTCTTCGGCCAGGTTGTCGGTGGACCGGCGCCTGGTGCCCGCACCCACGCCAGCACTCACGCCCGCACCCGCGCCAGCGGCGGGCATAGTGTCCAGGCCGCGTTGCGCGGGCCGGCTGGGCGCCAACAAAGCCAGCGGGTGCGCCGCGTCAAGCTGCTCCACCAGCCCGGCCAACCGTGCCCGCTCCACCAGCACCCAATCCTCGTAGTGGCCGGGCATCAGCTCGCCGTGGTACAGCGCGCGCGCCGCATCGGCCCGGCCAGTGCGCACCAGCGCCTCAAACTGCCGTGCATCACAAGCCACCGTGCCAGGCCGCAGCCGGATCGCCTGGCGGTCGGCCTGCAGCACCTGGGCCGCATGCGGGCCGGGGGGCTCCAGCAAGCCCTTCAACGTGGACAAGGCCTGGCGCAAGCGGTTGCGGCCGACCGTGATCGCCACGCCCGGCCACAGCAGCTCGATCAACTCTTCGCGGGGATGGGCCCGGTCCGGCGCCAACGCCAGCCGGGCCAGCAGCGCCGCCACCGCGCGTGACGGCCAGCGCAGCAGCGTCAGCCCGGCGCCATCGGCCTGCACCGTGCCCAGCAGCCGCACCGACCAGCGCGTGTCGGCCGGCGCCGGGGCCAGCGGCGCCGGGTGGCCTGGAACGGCAGGGATCGTGGGCGTATTGCTGCTGCTGGCCATGTTTTGAAGCGGTGTCAAACGAGCATACAGGGCGGCATAACGGCCAGTCGACCGCGCTGCCGCCGCTGCCGTGACGCTGTGCGCGGCGCCCTTGCGCCGCTGGCTATCGAATGCCCTGATGAAGCCGCCGTCAGCGCTGGGTCAGAATCGTAACCATCCCTGGAGCGACCCCGATGCAGAAGATTTGGCTGAAGCAGTACCCCGCTGGCGTGCCGGCCGAGGTTGCCACCGATGTGTATCCGTCGCTGGTGGCGCTGATCGACGAGAGCTTCCGCAAGTACCGTGATCTGCCGGCCTACAGGTTCATGGGCCGGGCCTTTACGTTTGGTGAGATCGACGATGCCTCGCGTGCGCTGGCCGCCTGGCTGCAAGGCCAGGGCCTGGCGCGCGGCGACCGGGTGGCGCTGATGATGCCCAACGTGCCGCAATACCCGGTGGCGGTGGCGGCGGTGCTGCGCGCCGGGCTGGTGGTGGTCAATGTCAACCCGCTGTACACGCCGCGTGAGCTGGAGCACCAGCTCAAGGACTCGGGCGCCAAGGCCATCATCGTGATCGAGAACTTTGCCAGCGTGCTGGCCCAGGTGATCGCCCAAGTGCCCACCAGGCAGGTGTTGCTGGTGGCGATGGGCGACATGCTGGGCCTGGTCAAGGGCGCGCTGGTCAACCACGTGGTGCGGCGGGTCAAAAAGCTGGTGCCGGCGTTTCAGCTCGCCGGCCTGCCCGGTGTGACCACCGCGCACTTCAACGATGCCTTGGCCAAGGGCCGGCGCCTGAGCTTGACGCCCACCAAGCTGGGCCC
>JANOBL010000277.1:0-4962 GCA_031411635.1 Betaproteobacteria bacterium | reverse complement strand
CGGCCGAGGCCGCGCACGGCGAGCCGGCGTTCTTCGACGCACGCCAGATCCCGTCGGTGGCCTACACCGACCCGGAAGTCGCCTGGGCCGGCAAGACCGAGGAGCAGTGCAAGGCCGAAGGCCTCAAGATCGGCAAGGCGGTGTTCCCGTGGGCTGCCTCGGGCCGCGCCATCGCCAACGGCCGCGACGAAGGTTTCACCAAGCTGCTGTTTGACGAAGTGACACACCGCATCGTCGGCGGCGGCATCGTCGGCACCCATGCCGGCGACCTGATCAGCGAGGTCTGCCTGGCGATCGAGATGGGCTGCGTTCCGACCGACATCGGCAAGACGATCCACCCGCACCCGACGCTGGGCGAGTCGATCGGCATGGCGGCCGAAGTCTTCGAAGGCCACTGCACAGACCTGCCGCCGCAGAAGAAGAAGTAGGCGATCAGCGTGGCCCTCAACTTGGCATTCGAGACCGTCGGCAGCGGCCCGCCGTTGCTGGTGCTGCACGGCCTGTTCGGGTCCAGCCGGAACTGGCGTGGCGTGGCCAGCCAGTTGGAAGCCACGCACACGGTGCACAGCGCCGACCTGCGCAACCACGGCGCGTCGCCGTGGGCTGACTCGATGGACTACAACGAGATGGCCGATGACGTGCTGCAGTTGATGGACCGCCTGGGGCTGCCGGAAGCCGCTGTGATGGGCCACAGCATGGGCGGCAAGACGGCGATGGCGCTGGCGCTGCGCCAACCGCAGCGGGTCACCTGCCTGGTCGTTGTCGACATCGCACCGGTGTCGTACGCCGACACGCTGACGCCGTTGACCGAGGCGATGCGCAGCATCGACGTGATGGCTGCTGCCAGCCGCACCGAGGTGCAGACCCGCCTGCAGCGGGCGATTCCGGATGCCGGCGTCGTGCCATTCCTGATGCAAAACCTGGTGGCGCACAACGACCACTTCGACTGGCGCATCAACCTGATGGGCATCAGCGCCGCAATGCCGCAGTTGTGCAATTTTCCGGGCGAGTTGCTGGGCGCCCGCTTCGACCGGCCGGTCACGGTGATTGCCGGCGACAGGTCGAACTACGTGGAACAACGCGACGGTGCGGCCTTCAGGCCCATGTTCGGCCAGGTCGAGGTCGAGATCATTCGTGACGCCGCGCATTGGGTGCACGCCGATCAACCTGCGGCGTTGCTGACCTGCGTCAGGCAGGCGCTTGAGGAAGGCGCTCCTCTGACGCACCTCGCCCCGCCGATTTGAACCCTTGCGACAACAACACTGGAGACTCCCGATGACAGACAACCTGCGCGAAGCCGCCCTCGACTACCACCGTTACCCGACGCCGGGCAAGATCTCGGTCACGCCGACCAAGGCGATGGCCACCGCACGCGACCTGTCGCTGGCCTATTCGCCTGGGGTCGCCGATGCCTGCATGGCGATCTTCGAAGACCCTCGCGAGGCCGGCAACCTGACCGCGCGCGGCAACCTGGTGGCCGTCATCACCAACGGCACGGCGGTTCTGGGCCTGGGCAACATCGGCCCGCTGGCCAGCAAGCCGGTGATGGAAGGCAAGGGCTGCCTGTTCAAGAAGTTCGCCGGCATTGACGTTTTCGACATCGAACTGGCCGAGAACGACCCCGATGCGCTGATCGAAACCATCGCCCGGATGGAGCCGACCTTCGGCGGCATCAACCTCGAAGACATCAAGGCGCCCGAGTGTTTCTACATCGAGACCCGGCTGCGCGAACGAATGAAGATCCCGGTCTTCCACGACGACCAGCACGGCACGGCGATCGTCGCCGCAGCGGCGATCCTCAACGCGCTGAAACACGTCGGCAAGAACATCGCCGAGGTGAAGTTGGTGGCTTCGGGTGCGGGTGCGGCAGCGCTGGCCTGCCTGGACCTGGCGGTGAGCCTGGGATTGAGGCGCGAGAACATCCTGGTCAGTGACGCCAAAGGCGTGGTCTACCTTGGCCGCACCGAAGGCATGGACCCAAACAAATCGCGCTATGCACGCGACACCAGCGCACGCACGCTGGGTGATGTGATTGCCGGCGCCGACATCTTCCTTGGCCTGTCGGCCGGCGGGGTGCTCAAGCCGGAGATGATCAAGGCCATGGCTCGCGACCCGATCATCCTGGCCATGGCCAATCCGACGCCGGAGATCATGCCCGAAGAAGCCCTGGCGGTGCGGCCCGACGCCGTCATCGGCACCGGACGTTCTGACTATCCCAACCAGGTCAACAACGTCCTGTGCTTCCCCTTCATCTTCCGCGGCGCGCTCGATACCGGCGCGACGACGATCAACGAGGCGATGAAACTTGCCGCCGTGCGGGCCATCGCTGAATTGACGCACCAGGAAATCCCCGAGGTGGTGGCCCAGGCCTACGGCGCCAGCGGTCTGCGCTTCGGCCGCGACTACCTGATTCCCAAGCCGTTCGATCCGCGCTTGATCGAAGTCGTGGCGCCGGCGGTCGCGCAAGCCGCGATGGACAGCGGCGTTGCAACCCGCCCGATTGCCGACATGCCGGCCTACCGCCAGAAGCTGTCGCAGTTCGTCTACCAGTCGGGCAGCAGCATGCAGCCCTTGTTCGCTGCCGCCAAGCGCGCACCCAAGCGCGTGGTCTATGCCGAAGGCGAGGACGAGCGCGTGCTGCGCGCGGCGCAGGTGGTGGTCGACGAAGGCCTGGCGCGACCGCTGCTGCTGGGGCGGCCGGAATCGATCGCCCAGCGCATTGCAGAGTTCGGCCTGCGCCTGGCGCCCGGCAAAGACTGCGACATCGTCAACCTGCTCGACCCCACGGTCTACGGCGACGCCGCCGACGACTACTTCGAGTTGCGGCGCCGTGACGGCGTGTCGCGCACCGGCGCGCGGGTGGAGATGCGCAGCCGTTGCACGCTGCTGGCCGCCATGCTGGTGCGCCAGGGCCGTGCCGACGCGATGCTGTGCGGCACCTTCGGCAGCTATGCCGACCACCTGCGCCACGTGCGCGAAGTGATCGGCCTGCGCGCGGGCACGCAGACGATGGCCGCGATGCAGATGCTGATGTTGCCCGGACGCCAGTTGTTCATCTGCGACACCCACGTCAACCGCGACCCCACGGCCGAGCAGGTCGCCGAAATCGCCTTGCTGGCGGCAGAGGAAGTGCGCCGCTTCGGTGTGACACCGGCCGTGGCGCTGTTGTCGCATTCCAATTTTGGCGGCTCTGACGCGGCGTCAGCGGTCAAGATGCGCCAGGCGTTGGCGCTGGTGAAAGCGCGCGACCCCAAGCTGGCCATCGAAGGCGAGATGCGCGGTGACGCGGCGCTGTCCAAGCCGATTCTCGACCGTGAGTTCCCCGACTCGGGCCTCAGCACCGAAGCCAATGTGCTGGTGATGCCGAACGTCGACGCCGCCAACATCTCGTACAACCTGCTGCGCATCGCCGCCGGCAACGGCATCACGGTCGGCGGCATCCTGCTCGGCGCGGCAAGGCCGGTGCACATCCTGACGCCATCGTCGACCGTGCGGCGCATCGTCAACATGACGGCGCTGGCGGTGGTCGATGCCACCTCGCAGCGGGCTGCCTCTCATGTCATCGACTGAGGCCGGCATGGCCCCGGTCCTGGGCACTGGCGTCGGCGTCGGCCTCGTCACCCTCGCGCAGCGTGGCCTGGCCAAGACCAGCCGCATTCCCATCAAGGTGATGGCGGCCGAGACCCTTGTCAAACCGGCCTGGATCCGGGTGCGTGTGTCGCAGAGCGAGAACTTTCGCCAAGTCAAGCGCCTGCTGCGCGAGGCCAATCTGCACACGGTGTGCGAAGAAGCATCGTGCCCGAACATCGGCGAGTGCTTCGGCAAGGGCACGGCCACTTTCATGGTGCTGGGTGACCTGTGCACGCGCCGTTGCCCGTTCTGCGACGTGGCCCATGGTCGGCCGTTGCCGCCCGACCCGCTGGAGCCCCAGCACTTGGCCGACACGGTTGCCCGCCTAGGCCTGAAGTACGTGGTGATCACCAGCGTCGACCGAGACGACCTGCGCGACGGCGGCGCCGCGCATTTCGCCGCCTGCATTCGCGCCGTGAGGCAAGGCTCACCCCGAACGCAGATCGAGGTGCTGACTCCCGACTTTCGCGGCCGCGCCGACTTGGCGCTGGACATCCTGGCTGCCAACCCGCCAAACGTGATGAACCACAACCTGGAAACCGTGCCGCGGCTGTACCGCGAGGCGCGGCCCGGCGCCGACTACGCCCACTCATTGCAGTTGCTGCGATCCTTCAAGCAGCGCCGTCCCGCCGTGCCGACCAAATCCGGGCTGATGCTGGGCCTGGGCGAGACCGACGACGAAGTCCTGGCGGTCATGCGCGACCTGCGGGCGCACGACGTGGACATGCTGACGATAGGCCAGTACCTGCAACCGCGCCCGGGCAATCTGCCGGTGCGCCGCTATGTCGCGCCGGAGGAGTTCGCGGCGCTGGCGCGGCAGGCGCAGCGACTGGGATTCACACACGCCGCCTGCGGGCCGCTGGTGCGCTCCAGCTACCACGCCGACCAGCAGGCCCAAGCTGCAGGCATCTAGAGAAATCCACCCCAAACCACCGACGGAGACAGCCATGGACAAAGACCCGACCCACACGCCGTTCTACAAGTCGCTTTATTTTCAGGTCATCACGGCGATCGTCCTTGGGATCCAGCTCGGCCACATATGGCCCGAGACAGGTGCGGCGAAGAAGACGCTGGGCGACGGCTTCATAAAACAGATAAAAAAGATAAACGCGATCCTGAAGAGTATTTTCTGGTATTCTCTCCAATGGTTAACTGGTGTTTCAACCGCCGGTTCTAAGGTGTCGTACCCGGTACGAAAATGATGCGTGCCGGTCACAGGCGTGTTCTGCAAGGTTTCTATTGTAGACGACATATGAGTATTTGAAGGATTTAGAAAAAGATTTATCAGAGTTTGAGCTTGTTTCTGCGACCCACTTTGGCGGCTTCCTGCAC
>JANOBL010000276.1:0-7783 GCA_031411635.1 Betaproteobacteria bacterium | reverse complement strand
CCGGCGCGGGTGCCATTCATTTCGTCAACACCCTCTGAGCACTGCGGCTCAAACAGCACCCAGCGGCTGCGGCCACCCTGCTTGGCGGCGTACATCGCGCTGTCGGCATCACGCAGCAGGTGGTCGGGGTTGCCACCGGCTAGCGGCGCAATGGCGATGCCGATGCTGGCGCTGCACAACACGCGCTGGCCCATCAAATCGTAGGGCTGGGCCAGCGCTTGCAACAGGGTTTCGGCCACCACGCAGGCGGTGCTGGTGTGTGGCATGCCGACCAGCAACACGACAAACTCATCGCCCCCCAGCCGCGCGGCGCTGCCCTCGGTGGCGTGCACCTGGCCCAGCGCCCGCCGCAAGCGCTGCGCGATCTGGCGCAACAACTCGTCGCCGGCGGCATGGCCGTGTTGGTCGTTGACTTGTTTGAAACGGTCGAAATCCAGGAACAGCAGCGCCAGACGGCGCTGTGGATCGCGCTGCTGCTGGTGGGTGATGGTGGTGGTGGTGGCCGTGGCGGCCGTGATGGCCGCTTGCAGCGCCTGCATCAGCGCGGCCCGGTTGGGCAGGCCGGTGAGGTGATCGCACAGCGCATTGGCCTGCAAGCGCTGCTCGTGGCGCTTGCGCTCGCTGATGTCCAGGTGCACCCCCACCATGCGCTGGGCCCGGCCGGCGGCATTGCGCTCCACCACCGTGCCAAAGGTCTGCACCCAAACCCAGTGCCCGGCGCGGTGGCGGATGCGCATGTCGGTGCGGTACGGCGTGCTTGGGTCGTCCAGATGCTGGCGCAGCCGCTGTTCGGCCTGCGGCTTGTCGTCGGGGTGCACCCGCTCGCGCCAGTGGGGCAGCAGCGGGCTGAACTCCTCCGCGCTGTAGCCCAGCATGCGGCAGCTCACCGCGCTCCATTGCCGATCGCCGCTGTCCAGCCGCCATTGCCAGGTGCCGATGTCGGCGGCCTGCAGCGTCAGTTGCAACAAGGTGCGCTGGGCGCGCTGGTCGGTGACATCGGCAAAACAGGCCACCGCGCCGGTCACCGCGCCAGCCGGGCTGCGCAGCGGCTCGCTGCTGACCATCAGCCAGCGCTGCTCGCCGGCCGGTGTCAGCACGCCCAGGCTGTCGCTGTGCACGCTGGCGCCGTCGCGCAGCGAGCGTGCCATCGGGTAGTCGCTGGCCGGGTAGGGGCTCTGGTCGTCACGCACCGTGCGCCAGCTTGGGTCCACCGCGTTGCGGTCCAGAAGCTGCGCGTGGGTCAGGCCCAGCACCCGCTCGGCAGCGGTATTGGCATCGATGATCGCGCCGCTGGCATCGGCCTCCACCACACCGGTGGGCAACGCATCCAGCAGCGTGCGCAGGCGCTGGCGCTGGTAAACCTGCTCGGTGATGTCGGTTTGCACCGCGATGAAACCGGTCAGTGCGCCGGCTGGGCCGTGCAGCGGCTGGATGTCGATGTCCAGCCAGTAGCTGCGGCCATGCCTGCTGCGGTTCAGCAACTCCACCCGCACGCCCTGGCCGGCGTCCATCGCCTGGCGCATGCGTTGCACGGTGGCCGCGTCGGTCTGGGCGGTCTGCAGCAGCTCGGCCGGTTTGCGGCCCAGGGCATCCGCCAGCGCATAACCGCTGACCCGGCTGAATGCATCGTTGGCCCAGGTGATGCGGCGGCTGGCATCGGTGATGACCACCATGTTGTGGGTGCGCTCGGCCACCAGGGCCAGCCGTTCCAGTTGCATGGCCTGGCCGGTCAGGTGTTGGTGCTGGCGCCGCAGGCGGCGCACGGCGGGCTCCACCACCCCGCCCGCCAGCCCCAGCAGCAGCAGCGCACCGCAGGCGGCGGCGATGCCCAAATCCTGCAGCGCGCTGGCAGACTTTTGCTCGCCCTGCCAGGCGGTCCAGCCGGCGGCCGCCAGCAGCAGCGCAATCATCAACAGCGCGCTGTGCAGGGCCCAGCGCAGGCGCTGGTGTGGCGAGCTGCGCTGCGGTGGGTGCAACGGCGCCGCTGCGGTTTCAGGCGGGTTGGCCATGCTGCAGCGGCGATCGAGGGAACTTCATCAACAGCTTGTCGGCAAGCACGGCCAGGACTTGATGGTGCTGGCCGGGTGGCTGGGGGTCTGCCTGCACTAGTCCACTGAATCATTGAAATCGGCTGGTGCTGTCCCGTCGAATCCGGGCGCATTGCCGCGTTGCAAATGCTCGCGATACCTCGGGTATCGCTGCGCTTTGCGCCTTGCACTGCATCCCGGCTCGCCGGTCCCTCACCATCCATTTCAATGATTCAGTGGACTAGCGTGAGAAACTCAATCCGTGTGCCGACCTGGCAGGAGCCTGACAATGACGACGATTCAGATCGAGTTGCCCGACGCCACTGCGCAGGCCGCACAAGACGCCGGCTTGCTGACGCCTCAGGCGCTGGAGCGCCTGCTCAACGACGCGCTGAAACGTCAGGCGGCGGCCGACTCGCTGCTGGCCATCGCCGATCGGGTGGCTGCCACCGGCATAGCGCCCATGTCCATGGACGAGATCAACGCGGAAGTGAAGGCCGCGCGGGCCGAGCGTGGGCAGCATGCGGGTGGTCATTGACACCAACGTGCTGATCGCAGACCTGTTGTGGCGCGGGCCAACGCATGCGCTGCTGGCGCATGCGCGCACTGGCAGGGTGGCGATGGTCAGCAGCCCGGCGCTGTTGGCGGAACTGGCCAGGGTGATCAGTCGCACCAAGTTCGATGCGATCCTTGTGCGTTCCAATGCTTCGCGTGAGCGCCTGCTGGGTGAACTGCAAGGTCTTGCCGAGGTGATCGATCCACCCGCGCTGCCGCAGCCGGTGTGTCGCGATCACCATGATGATCAAGTGCTGGCGCTGGCCACTGCCGCCAAGGCTGATTGGATCGTGTCGGGAGACCGTGATCTGCTGTCGCTGGGTAGCTTCGACGGCATCCCCATCCTGGCGCCGGCCGAAGCGCTCAGCCGCGTTGGCTGATCCATTGCTGCAGCCTCAAATTCTGGTGGTGGTGGTGCTGAACTGCTGCTTGACGTAGGCGCTGGTCTGGTTCAGCTTGGCCATCGTGGTATCCAGCGCGGTGTATTGCGCACGCAGCCGGGCCTCGGTCTGGTCCAGCCGCTTCTGTGCGTTTTCCTGCGATTTGCTGTTGCGGGTGACGCTGGCGCGCAGGCCGGAGGTGCGCACGTCCAGCACGCCGCTGGCGCCCAGCGTGTTGTCGCCCAGGCGCTTGAAGCGCCGTGCAAAGCCCGAGTTGCCGGCGCTGTCACCGTCGGTGGCCAGCAGCTTTTTCAGCTCGGGCAGGTTCTCCAGCGCGTTGTCCAGCTTGGCGGCGGTGGTTTCCAGCGTGCCATCGGTTTTTAGCGTGATGCCGATCTCGGCCAGCCGGCCCCAGGCCGACGCGGCACTGCTGCCCTGGTTGAGTGCGGCGCGCAACTGGCTTTGCAGGCTCAGCGCGCCCTGGTCGCCCTGCAGGCCGCCGCCGGTCTTGGTATCGGCGTTGTAGGCGGTCTGGGTGTGCAGGTAGCCGGCCAGCGCATTGAAGGCGGCAACAAACTCGGTGATCGCCCCCTTGACCGTGCTGGTGTCGGATTTGACGGTCACGTCCACCGCTGTGGTGGTGGTTTTTTGCAACGTGAGCGTCAGGCCATCGACCACGTTGTTCAGCGTATTGCTGGCCGAGCTGATCGCGATGCCGTTGATCGTCAGGTCGGCGTTGCCGGCGCTGGAGGTGCGCTGCATCGCCGAGCTGGCGCTGGTGGCGTCATAGCCCAGCGCCGACAGGCCGGTGGCGCTGTCGCCATCGTCCACCGTCTCGCTGGCGGTGATGCGAAAGCCGTTTTCGGCCCCGGTCTCTTTGGAGCGCAAGCTGAGCCGGGCGCCCGAGGCGTCGGTCACGATGCTGGCCAGCACGCCGGCATTGGCGCTGTTGATCTTGTCGCGCAGCGAGGCCAGGCTGGTGTCGCCGTCGCCAATCGTGATCGTCACTGCGCTGCGGTCGGCCTTTGCGGTGAAATCGGCCGCCGGTGAGCCGTCGCCATAACTGCCCAGCTCGATCGTCAGGCTGCCGGCGCTCAAGCTGGCGCTGCTGTCGGCGCCGGCGCCGCCGATCACGGTCTGGCCGGTGGCCAGCCGGTTGACCGCCACCGCGTAGTTGCCGGCCACCGCGCTGTCCGAGGTCGATACCTTCAACACCGTGCTGTCCGAGGCCGTGGCCGAGGTGCTGCTCCACAAGTTGGTCGACACCAGCGCGTTGGCTTTGTCGCGCAGCCCGGCGTAATAGCCCTGCAGCTTGCCCAAGGTCGACAGCTTGGTATTGAAGCCATCGGCCTGGTTTTCAAGCTGGGTCAGCGGTGCCCGCTCCAAGGCCATCAGCTTGGTCACGATGGTGCTCACGTCCAGGCCGCTGGCAATACCTGCCGATGAGATGTTGCCAACGCCACTGATGGATGTCGCCATGTTGAAGCACTCCTGATGTCAGGGTTTTCGGCGAAGGCGTGCCCCAACTTGAGGCGGCCACCAGCGCCAACGGCCCGGATCACCGGGCCGCCGTGGAAAGATCACCGACGATCGCCCACGGCCTCGCAGAGCTCGGCCGCTTCGCCAGGCACAAACAGGCCTCAGGCCTGTTTGTGTCCGGGCTCAGCCTTGCAGCAATTTCAGCACCTGCTGCGGCAACTGGTTGGCCTGGGCCACCATCGCGTTGCCGGCTTGCTGCAGGATCTGCGCGCGGCTCAGGTTGGCGGTTTCGGACGCAAAGTCGGCGTCCATGATGCGCGAGCGGGCGGCGGTCTGGTTCTCCACCGACACCTGCAGGATCGAGATCACCGAGTCAAAGCGCGATTGCGAGGCGCCCAGCACCGCACGCTGGGTGTTCACCGTGTCCAGCGCCTGGTCGATCGAATCGATCACGGTGTGGATCGCGGTGGTGTTGGCGCTGGCGTCGATCACCGCGCGCCCGGCGCCGGTGTTGTCGGTGCCGGCCAGTGCGGTCACCGTGACGTCGATCGTCAGGTCGGTGGTGGTGATGTCGATGGTGTCGTTGCCGGTGGTATTGGCGCCCACCTGGAACTGCATGCTGCCGGCCTCCGAGCCCAGCACATGCTTGCCGTTGAAGGTGGTGGCGCCCAGCACACGCTGGATTTCCTTGGCCAGCTCGCCAAACTCCTTGTCCAGCGAATCCTTGTCGCTGGCCGAGTTGGTGTCGTTGGCCGATTGCACCGCCAGCTCACGCATGCGCTGCAGCGCATCGCCCACCTTGCCCAGCGAGCCTTCAGCGGTCTGCGCCAGCGAGATGCCGTCGTTGGCATTGCGCACCGCCACATTCATGCCCCGCACCTGGGCATTCATGCGCTCGGCAATCGCCAGGCCGGCCGCATCGTCCTTGGCCGAGTTGACCCGCAAGCCCGACGACAAGCGCTGCATTGCCACCGACAACTGGGACTGCGTCATGCTCAGACTGCGCTGTGCGTTCAGCGACGAGAGGTTGGTATTGATCGTCTGGGGCATGGTGCCACTCCTAATGGTTCGACGAGACCCGGCGGGTAGGCCGGTGGTCCTCTAAAGCAGTTTGCAACCGTTGCCGGCCGCCTGCCGCTGGGCAAACCGGGCCAGCGCCCCCGTCCTCCCGGGTGGCACTGCCGGCTAACACCTGTGCGGCAGCTCAAGCATTGGGGACCATTGTGGAAACACTTGGCAGCCGCAGAAGCGCTGAAATGAGCGCCGAAGGACGGCCAGTTCAAAGCCGTCCGCCGGACGCCAAAAAGCCCCGCAAGCGGGGCTTTGATGGGTGGGCGCCGCGCGCCGACTTTGGATTGCTACCGCAACAACTGCAACACCTGCTGCGGCAACTGGTTGGCCTGCGCCACCATCGCGTTGCCGGCCTGCTGCAGGATTTGCGCCCGGCTCAACTGCGCAGTCTCGGCGGCAAAATCGGTGTCGATGATGCGGCTGCGGGCCGAGGTCTGGTTTTCCACCGAGATCTGCAGGTTGGAGATCGCCGCATCAAAGCGCGATTGCGACGCGCCCAGCGTGGCGCGCTGCGAGTTGATCGTGTCGAGCGCGGTGTCGATGTTGCCGATCACCGTGCTGATCGTCGATGCGTTGGCGGTGGAGTCGATCAGCGCCCGGCCGGCGCCGCTGTTGTCGGTGCCGGCTACCGCGGTGATCGTGGTATCGCTGGTCATGTCGGTGGTGGTGATGCTGATCGTGTCGTTGCTGGTGGTATTGGCCCCGACCTGAAAGTCCAGCGCACCGGCGTTGCTGCCCAGCATGCGCTTGCCGTTGAAGGTGGTGCCGCCGATCACGCGCTGGATCTCCTTGGCCAACTCGCCAAACTCCTTGTCCAGCGAATCCTTGTCGCTGTTGGAGTTGGTGGCATTGGCCGATTGCACCGCCAGCTCGCGCATGCGCTGCAGCGCGTCCGACACCTTGCCCAGCGCGCCCTCGGCAGTCTGCGACAACGAGATGCCGTCGTTGGCATTGCGCATCGCCACGTTCATGCCGCGCACCTGGGCGCTCATGCGCTCGGCAAACGCGCTGCCGGCGGCATCGTCCTTGGCCGAGTTCACGCGCAGCCCGGACGACAAGCGCTGCATCGAGCTGGCCAGCGCCGCCTGGGACGAGTTGACGTTGCGCTGGGCGTTCAACGAGATGATGTTGGTGTTGATAGTCTGCGGCACGAACTGTTCCTTCGCTCGGGGGGCCTGATGGGGTGCGCCGGGTTTGCAAGCCGCCCCTTGACGGCGTTATTGCAAGGCTTCTGCAGGTCTTATCGACCGATCGCCGCCTGCTTTGAAGCCCTGGCCGGTGTAACGGCGTGAAAAAAGACAACGCGCCGGGCCTTGCGGGCGGCGCGTCGTCGTGGGACGGTGGCGGATGGGGTGGTGGCCTGCCCGCTGGCGGTTGCAACCGATGCCGTCCTTGCGGACGGACCGGCCTCATCGCAGCAGCGTCATCACCTGGCTGGGCAACTGGTTGGCCTGGGCCACCATCGCGTTGCCAGCTTGTTGCAGGATCTGCGCCCGGCTCAGGTTGGCGGTTTCCGACGCGAAATCGGTGTCCATGATGCGGCTCTTGGCGGCGGTCTGGTTTTCCACCGACGACTGCAAGTTCATGATCACCGAGTCAAAGCGCGATTGCGACGCACCCATCACCGCCCGGTTGTTGTTGACGGTGTTCAGCGCGGTGTCGATCTGGTCGATCACCGACTGGATCTGCGTTGCCGACGCGGTGGAGCCGATCACGGCCCGGCCCGCGCCCTGGTTGTCGGTGCCGGCCACCGCGGTGATCGTTGCATCGGCCGTCAGATCGGTGGTGTCGATGTTGATCGTGTCGTTGGCGGTGGTGTTGGCACCCACCTGGAAGATGAAGCTGGTGGCATCGGTGCCCAGCATGTGCTTGCCGTTGAAGCTGGTGCCACCGAGCACACGCTGGATTTCCTTGGCCAGCTCGCCAAACTCCTTGTCCAGCGAGTCCTTGTCGGTGCCGGAGTTGGTGGCGTTGGCGGCTTGCACCGACAGCTCTCGCATGCGCTGCAGCGAGTCGGTCACCTTGCCCATCGCGCCTTCAGCCGTCTGCGACATCGAGATGCCGTCGTTGGCGTTGCGGATGGCCACGTTCATGCCGCGTACTTGCGCTGTCATGCGCTCGGCGATGGCCAGGCCGGCTGCGTCGTCCTTGGCTGAATTCACGCGCAGGCCGGATGACAGCCGTTGCATCGACGTCGCCAGGGATCCCTGCGACATGTTCAGGCTGCGCTGTGCGTTCAGCGAAGCGAGATTCGTATTGATCGTCTGGGGC
>JANOBL010000275.1:0-2882 GCA_031411635.1 Betaproteobacteria bacterium | reverse complement strand
GACCGCCAGGCCGCAATCGATCGCCACCACCACCCGGTGCACACGGATGTGCTTGGCGTCGGCCGGGTCCAGCGACACCTCGGCCACCTGGGCCACGATGCTGCCAAAGGATGGGTGCAAGGCCAGGCCACGCGCTTTTTTGGCGCCATCGGCGGCCGGTGCCAGCGGCTGGCCCCAGCCGGCAATGTCCGCCGCGCGCTGCAGCACCGCCGCATGGCGCGGGTGTTGTTTCAGCAGCGCCAACCGGAAGGCCAGCGCATCGGCCTTGGCCGCAAACGCCAGCTCGTCAACAAAACTCTCTTTGAAAAACGCCTGGTGCGAATGGCCCACCGAGCGCCAAAAACCCACTGGCACCGGCAGCGCGACGATCTGGTGGCCGATCAACGCGCTGGGCCATTCGTAGGGCTGGTCAAACGCACCCTCGGCGGTGGTTTTGTCGGGCCCGGCGCCGGGCAGGCCGAATTGGCGCTGCAAAAACTGCTGGATGATCGATGGCCCTGCCGATTGCGCGCTGAAGGCGGTGAGGTGCCCTTGGGCTTCAAAGCCGGCCTGGTAGCGCGCCACGCAGGGTGGGCGGTAAAAGTCATGCGTGAAGTCTTGCTCGCGGGTCCAGCAAGTCAACACCGGCACCCCCGGCAGTGCCTTGGCGATGCTGGCAGCCTGGGCGACAAAATCGGCCTCCAGCCGGCGGCCAAAACCACCGCCCAGCAGGGTGACGTTCATCGCCACCTGCTCACTTTTCAGGCCCAGCGCCTGGGCAGCCACGTAACGTGCATGACCTGGCACCTGGGTGGGTGCCCAGACGCTGGCGCTGCCGCCATCCTGGTTGAGCAACACGGTGCAGTTTTGCGGCTCCAGCGTGGCATGGGCCAGCAGCGGCGCGTGGTACTCGGCGCTGACCGTGCGTGCGGCGGTTTTCAGCGCGGCCGGCGCATCGCCCACCGTGCGGTAGTTGAAGCCACCGCCCGCATCCAGCGCGGTTTTCAATTGCTGGGTGATGCCGAGGCTGGACAAGGCTGCCGCCGGGCCGTGGTCCCATTGCACCACCACCGCTTTGGCGGCTTGCATCGCATGCCAGGGCGTGTCCGCAACGGCCGCGACAGCGCCGGTGCCACCGCGTGCACCGGGCACGGCCAAGACTTTCTTGACGCCGGGCATGGCCTCGGCGGCCTTGGCATCAAAGCTGGCCACCGCGCCACCCAGCGTGGGGCACATCACCACGCTGGCATGCAGCATGCCGGGCAACACGGTGTCGATGCCAAAGCGGGCGCTGCCATCGTGTTTGGCTGCTGCCTCATGGCGTTTGATGGGCTGGCCGATCAGCTTGAACTGGGCGGTGGTCTTCAGCGTTACCGAGCCGGGCAAAGGCAGCGCCGATGCGCGCTCGGCCAATTCACCAAAACGGGCGCTGCGGCTGGATCCGGCATGGGTCACCACACCGGCCGCCACCGTGCACTCGGCCACCGGCACGCCCCAGCCCTGGGCGGCTGCTGCCACCAGCATCGCCCTGGCGTTGGCGCCGGCCTCACGCATAGTCAGCCACGAGTCCTTGATGCTGGACGAGCCACCGGTGACCATCAGCCCGATCTCGCGCATCGCCTTGCCGGCCATCCAGGCGGCGCCGCGTGGCAGCCAGCCATGGTCGTCGGGATGGAACGGCAGGCCGTCCACCACGGTGGAAATGTTGTTGTAGATCGCATCGATCGGTGGATGCTCGGTGCGCAGCTTGGACCAATCCGCGTCCAGCTCATCGGCCAGCAGCATCGCCATCGACGTGATCACGCCCTGGCCCATCTCGCTCTTGGGCACCATGATGGTCACGCTGTCATCGCTGCCGATCTTCAGCCAGCCGTTGAAGGCTTTTTCGTCGCCACTGACCGGCAGCGGCGCACTGCCGGTCAGGCGCTGGCGCTGCGGCAACACACTCCAGCCCAACACCAGCGCACCACTGGCGGCCACCGCGCCCAGCAGGAACTTGCGGCGTTTCAGTGCCATCAAACCGCCCTCATCAAGGTGCTCTTGCCAAACAGGCTTTCAATCAGATCCACCGCCAGCTCGGCGGTCTGGTTGCGCACGTCCAGCGCCGGGTTCAGCTCCATCACGTCCAGCGATGCCAGCCGGCCGGTGTCGGCAATCATCTCCATGCAGAGCTGCGCCTCGCGGTAGGTGGGGCCACCCGGCACCGTGGTGCCCACACCGGGCGCAATCGGTGGATCGAGAAAGTCGACATCAAAGCTGACATGCAGATGGGTATTGGCATCCAGCGTGGCCAGCGCCAGCTCCATCGTGTGGCGCATGCCCATCTCGTCGATGTAGCGCATGTCAAACACCTCCAGCCCCATCTGGTGCACCAGGCGCTTTTCACCGGCGTCCACCGAGCGGATGCCGATCTGCTTCAGCCATTTGGGGTTGATCGCCGGTACCAGGCCACCGATCTCGATCAAGGCCTGCGGCCCCAGGCCACACAGACACGCCACCGGCATGCCGTGGGTGTTGCCGCTGGGGGTCAGCGCATTGGTGTTGAAGTCGGCATGCGCGTCCAGCCACAGCTCGCGCAACTTCTTGCCGGCCTCGCGGCACTGGCGCGCCACGGCGCTGATCGAGCCCAGGCCCAGGCAATGGTCGCCGCCCAGCAGGATCGGCAAATGGCCGGCTTGCAGCTCGGCCAGCATCGCGTTGTGCACCGTCAGGTTCCAGGCCACCACCTGGTCCAGGTGGCGGTAGCCGTCCACGGGTGGCAACCAGGGGTTGGCCGGGCCGGCCAGGTTGCCCAGGTCGACAACCGTCAAGCCATGGCCTTCCAGCACCGCTTGCAGGCCGGCCACCCGCATCGCCTCGGGCCCCATGCGCGCACCCCGGCTGCCGGCGCCGATGTCGGTGGG
>JANOBL010000274.1:0-1721 GCA_031411635.1 Betaproteobacteria bacterium | reverse complement strand
GCCACCGACCACAACCCCGGCTCGTCGCCTGCCTTGTCGCCGCTGTTGATGCTCAACATGGCCTGCACCTTGTTTCGGCAGACACCAGAAGAAGCGCTTCGGGGCTTGACTGTCAAAGGCGCCCGCGCGCTGGGCCTGCACGACCGGGGTCGTTTGGCTGCTGGCCAACGTGCCGACTTTGTGGTCTGGCATGCCGAGCATCCCAACGAGCTGGCTTACTGGATTGGCCACAACCCCCGTGCCCGCGTGATCGTGGCCGGGCAGGAGCGTTTGCATGAGCACTGACACCGTCTACACGCTGCACCCAGGCAGCACCCCGCTGCTGGTCAGCCTGCCGCATGTGGGCACCTTGATCCCCGAGGCCTTGAAACCCTTGTACGTGGACCGCGCCTCAACGCTGGAAGACACCGATTGGCACTTGGCAGCGCTGTACGGTTTTGCCCGCGACATCGGCGCCAGCCTGCTGGTGCCGCTGCACTCACGCTACGTGATCGACCTGAACCGCCCGCCCGAAAACGCGCCGATGTACCCGGGCGCCAACAACACCGAACTCTGTCCCACCCGGTTTTTTACCGGCGATGCGCTGTACCACGATGGCTGCGCGCCCAGCCCGGCGCAGGTGCAACAGCGGCTGCAAACCTATTGGCAGCCGTACCACGCCGCACTGGCCGCCGAGCTGGCACGGCTGAAGGCCCAATACGGCTACGCGCTGCTGTGGGACGGCCACAGCATCCAATCCCGGCTTCCCTGGCTGTTTGACGGCCGGCTGCCCGACCTGAACATGGGCACCGCCAATGGCAGCAGTTGTGCGCCGTCGCTGCGCGCCGCGCTGATGCGGGTGCTGGCGCAGCAAAGCCAGTTCAGCCATGTCACCGATGGCCGCTTCAAAGGCGGCCACATCACCCGCCACTACGGCCAGCCGCGCAACGGTGTGCATGCGGTGCAACTGGAGAAATGCTGGTCCTGCTACATGGACGAAGCCCCACCCTGGGTGCTGGCGCCGGATCGCGTGGCGCGGCTGGCCCCGGTGCTGCGCGCGCTGTTGCAGACGATGCTGGATTGGCGGCCCGATGCGTGACATGACCCCCCCCGAAGCGCCTTCGGCGCTCCCCCCCAGGGGGGCGCCGCCGGCGGCCCGGCGGAGCCGGTTCCGCGGCGTCCGCTTGGCCGCGCCAGATTCATGCGTCGCGGATGGTGTTTTGGCACCATGGAGAACTGAGTTGCGGCCGGGCGTGCTGTGGGCGCCGCAAGCCTGGCTGCCGGGCGGCTGGCAGGCGCAGGTGCTGTTGCGCATCGGTGCGGACGGTTGCTGGGCGGAAGTGCAAGCCGGCGTGGCGCAGCCACCCGAAGGCAGCACCGTGCTGCCCGCTGCGCTGCTGCCCGGCCTGGTCAATGCGCACAGCCACGCGTTCCAGCGTGCCTTTGCCGGCCTGGCCGAGCGGCGCGAGACCGAGGCCGATGATTTCTGGTCCTGGCGATCGCGCATGTACCAGGTGGCGCTGCGCATCACACCAACGCAGATGCAGGCCATCGCCGCCCAGCTTTACAGCGAGCTGCTGCAAGGCGGCTACACCCAGGTGTGCGAGTTTCACTACCTGCACCATGACCCGGCCGGCCGGCCTTATGCCGATCCCGATGCGATGGCCTGGGCGCTGGCCGACGCCGCCACCGGGGCCGGCATCGGCCTGACCCTGATGCCCGCGCTGTACGTGCGCGCCGGT
>JANOBL010000273.1:0-5821 GCA_031411635.1 Betaproteobacteria bacterium | reverse complement strand
CACCCGTTGTTGCCGCCCGATGCGGCTGACCGCTCCATCGTTTTCCACATCGCCCACAGCGCGCAGCGCGAGGTGGAAATCCTGCACGACCAGTTGCTGCAGCGGCTGGCTGCGCCGGCCGACCCCGACCCCCACCCCCACAGCGGCGTGGCGCTGCGCCCACGCGATGTGGTGGTGATGCTGCCCGACGTGGCCAGCTTTGCGCCGGCGATACACGCGGTGTTTGGCCAGCATGGGCGTGACGACCCGCGCCACATCCCGTTTGAGATTGCCGACCTGGCACAACGCGGCAGCAACCCGCTGCTGGTGGCACTGGAGTGGCTGCTGCACGCGCCCACCCAGCGCTTTGCCGCCACCCAGGTGCGCGATCTGCTGGACGTTCCCGCGGTGGCCCGCCGCTTTGGCCTGCAGCCCGACGACTTGCCTGGCCTGGCGCGCTGGATCACCGGTGCCGGTGTGCGCTGGGGCCTGCATGCGGGGCAGCGCGATCAATTGGGCCTGGGCGCCGCCGGTGAACAAAACACCTGGCGCTTTGGCCTGCGGCGGTTGTTGCTGGGGTATGCAGCGGGTGACGCGGCGGCGTTCAACGGCATCACACCGTACAACGAGATCGGTGGGCTGGCGGCGCACACCGTCGGCGCGCTGGCCGATCTGGTGGACCGTCTGGACCACTGGTGGGCGCTGGCCGGCCAACAAGCCACACCGCAGCAATGGGCGCAGCACGGCCGCGATTTGTTGGCCGCTTGGTTCACACCGGTGGATGCCGCCGATCAACTCACGCTGGCGGCGCTGCACGGCGCGCTGGCAGCGTGGCTGGAGGCCAGTGAGGCGGCCGGCTTTGAGGCCCCGGTGCCAGTGGCGGTACTGCGCGAGGCCTGGCTGGCCGGGCTGGATGCCGCCGGTGGTGCGGCCGGGTCTGGCCGTTTCCTGGCCGGTGGCGTCACCTTTTGCACCTTGATGCCGCTGCGTGCAATCCCGTTTGAGCTGGTGTGCCTGCTGGGCATGAACGACGCTGACTACCCCCGCCAAACCCAGCACAATGATTTTGACCTGATGGGCCAGCCCGGCCAGCAGCGGCCGGGCGACCGATCGCGCCGCGACGACGACCGCTACCTGATGCTCGAAGCCGTGCTGTCGGCGCGCCGCGCGCTGTACATAAGCTGGAGCGGCCGCAGCGTGCGCGACAACACGGTGCAGCCGCCGTCGGTGCTGGTATCGCAGTTGCGGGATTACCTGGTGGCGGCCTGGCCTGCGCGGGGTCCGGGTCTGGGGCCGGACGATCTGGTGTTGCAACAGCGAACCACCGAGCATGCGCTGCAGCCTTTCAGCCGGCGCTACTTTGAGGGCGGCGAGTTGTTCACCTACGCCCGCGAGTGGCGCGCCGCCCACCAGGTGCAGCCCGCCGCCAATCTGCCCACCGAGTGGCCTGCATTCGATGCCGGCGCCGGCGCATTGACGATCGCGCTGCTGGCGCGTTTTTTGCGCAATCCGGTGCAGGCGTTTTTTCGCCACCGGCTGGGCGTGGTGTTTGACGACAACGACCCCGACACCGAAGACGACGAAGCTTTTGCGCTGGACGGACTGACCGAGTACGGCCTGCTGACCCAGGTGCTGGCCGATCCGGACGGCGCCTTGCTGCAAGGTCCGCAAGGTCTGCAGGGTCCGCAAGGTCCACGGGGCCTGGAAAGCGCCGTGGCGCAGCGGCTGGGCCGCATCCACGGCGCCGGAGTTTTGCCGATCGGCGAGCTGGGGCACAGAAAGGCCGATGCGCTGGCCCAGGCCGCGCTGACCATGCTGGCGCAATACGTGGCGCTGGTGCAGCAACATCCCGACGAATTGCCACGCCAGCCACTGCGTTTTGAGCACGGCGGTGTGCAACTGGACGACGCGCTGGCGGGCCAGCGCAGCGCGGGTGGGCCGCCGGTGCTGATCACGCTGACGGCCTCGCGCCTGCTGGATGCCAAAGGCCAGGCGCTGCGGGCCGACCGGCTGCTGCTGCCGTGGCTGCAAATGCTGTTGGCGAGTGCAATCGGCCAGCCCAGCACCGGCCTGCTGGTGGCGCGGGATGCCAGCCTGACGCTGGCGCCGCTGCCCGGAGACCAGGCCACAGCGCTGCTGCAGGATGTGCTGGCCGCCTGGCGCACCGGCATGGCCGCGCCGCTGCCACTGCCCGTGCGCACCGCGTTGGCCTGGGTGGGCCAGCGCAAGTTGGCCCAGGCCGTGTACGACGGGGCTTATGACAGCCCGGGCGAGGTGGCGGAGCCTTGCCTGGCGCGGGTTTTTCCAGACTTTGAATCGCTGCGCGCCGATGGCCGCTTCGATGCGCTGGCCGAGTTGTTGTTCAAGCCGCTGCTGCAATGGGTGGCCGACAGCGTCAGTTTCCAAGCCCATGCACCGGCGCCCGGCGCTGCCACCACCGCCACCGAGGCCGAGGCCGGCGATGGCTGAAACCCTGGATGCCTTGCGCCTGCCGTTGTGGGGCAGCCGGCTGATCGAGGCCAGCGCCGGCACCGGCAAGACCTGGACCATCGCCGCGCTGTACCTGCGCCTGGTGCTGGGCCATGGCGACGCGGCGGCCGGTGCCGACGCCGGCTTTGGCCAGCCGCTGCGGCCAGCGCAGATCCTGGTGATGACTTTTACCCGCGCCGCCACGCGCGAGCTGCGCGACCGCATCCGCGCCCGGCTGGTCGAGGCGGCGCGCTGTTTTCGCGGCCAGCAACAGCCGCTGCCGCCCGATGCGCTGCTGCAAGACCTGATCGCCGCCTACCCGGCCGGGCCCTTGCGCGAAGCAGCGGCCTGGCGCCTGGCCGCTGCCGCCGAGAGCATGGACGACGCGGCGGTGCACACCATCGACGCCTGGTGCCAGCGCGTGCTGCGTGAACATGCGTTTGACAGCGGCAGCCCGTTTGACGAACAACTGGGTGCCGACGAGCAAAGCCTGTTGACCGAGGCCACACACGATTACTGGCGCCAGCAGGTTTACCCACTGGCGGGTGAGGCGCTGGACGCGGTGCTGGCGGTCTGGCCCGGGGTTGAGCGCTTGACTGCCGATCTGCGGGGCTTGTTGCCGTATGGGCTGGCGGCGGCGGTTGACACCACCGCACCCTCATTGGCCCAGGTTTGGCAGGCGGCCGAAACCACACGCCGCCAGGCAATACAAACGTTGAAAACCGGCTGGCCGGCGCGGCTGCCAGTGATGCGGGTCTGGCTGTTGGCGCAGTTGGATCTGAAGGCTTGCCCGTTCAACAAAACAATGCTGCGCGGCGATCGGGTCGGCACCTGGCTGGATGCGCTGCAGGCCTGGGCCGACTCTGCCGACATCGCGCTGCCCGATTGGTCGCTCACCGCCCGCCAGCGCCTGACCCCAGCCGGCCTGGACCAGGCGCGCAAGAGCACAGCGCCGCTGCAGATACCGGACGATTTTGCGGCGCTGGACCAGGTGCTGACCCACCTGGAAACGCTGGCCCAGCCCGCCGACGCGATGCGCTGGCATGCCGCCGCCCAGGTGGCGCAGCAGGTGCAGGTGCTGAAGGCGCGGGCAGCGGTGTTTGGCTTTGCCGACATGCTGGTGCGGCTGGACGCCGCACTGGCCGGCGCCAACGGTGCGCGGCTGCGCCAGCGCATCGTCGGTCAATACCCGGTGGCGCTGATCGACGAGTTTCAAGACACCTCGCCGCTGCAATACCGCATCTTCGACCGCCTTTATCACACCGCAGCCAACCAGCGCAGCACCGCGCTGCTGTTGATCGGCGACCCCAAACAATCAATTTACGCATTCCGCGGGGCCGACATCGGCAGCTACCTGGCCGCACGCGCCGCCACCGCCGGACGGCACTACCTGCTGGGCACCAACCACCGGTCCACGGCGGCGCTGGTGGGTGTGGTCAACGGCATGTTTGAGCTGGCTGAGCAGCGGCAGGGCCCGGGTGCGTTTGGTTTTCGGGTGGCTCCTTCCCCCGGGCAGGGGGAAGGCTGGGATGGGGGTGGAGACGTCCCCGGTGTGCAGCTTTCGACCCCCACCCCAACCCTCCCCCTGCCAGGGGGAGGGAGCAATCCCTTGCCCTTCATCCCGGTGTTGGCCCAGGGCCGGCCCGAGCGCTTTGTCAACTCAAGCGGCACGGTGCCCGCGCTGACGCTGTGCCACGACCCGTTGCTGCTGGCCAATCAGGCCTCGCGGCAGCGCCTGGCCCAAAACGCTGCCGAGCACATCGTCACGCTGCTGAACGACCCCCAAGCCGGTTTTCAGCACCCAACACAAGGCTTTGTACGCCTGCGCCCGGCCGACATCGCGGTGCTGGTGCGCACTGGCAACGAGGCCGCCGTGATGCAGCAGGCCTTGCGCCAGCGCCGTGTGGCAGCCATCTACCTGTCGGACCGGGATTCGGTGTTTGCCAGCGCCGAGGCGGCGGATTTGCTGCATTGGCTCAAAGCGCTGGCCGATCCACTGGACAACCGGCTGGCGCGCGCCGCGCTGGCCACCGCCACGCTGGCGTTGCCGCTGGCCGAGCTGGCGCGGCTTGGCCAGGACGATGCGGCCTTCGAGCGCCGCATCGAGCAACTGCGCCAGTTGCATGCCGTGTGGCAGCGCCAGGGCGTGTTGACGATGCTGCGCCAGACCTTGCACCAGTTTGACCTGCCGGCGCGTTGCCTGCTGCTACCCGACGGCGAGCGGCGTTTGACCAACCTGCTGCACCTGGCCGAGTTGCTGCAAGCCGCCAGTGCCCAGCTCGACGGCGAGCAGGCGCTGATCCGCTGGCTGGCCGAGCATCTTGCCGATCCCCGGGCCAGTGGCGACGAGCAGGTGCTGCGGCTGGAAAGCGATGCCGACCTGGTGCAGGTGGTGACCGTCTACAAGGCCAAGGGCCTGGAGTACCCGGTGGTGCTGCTGCCGTTTGCCAGCAGTTTTCGCGGCGCCGAGCGCAGCCGCAAGCGCTACGGCTTCATCGCGGTGGCGCAGCCGGAGGGTGATCGCCAGCCCGATTTCCGCATGGCCCCGGCGGTTGTGGCGGCCGCCGATCAACAGCGGCTGCAAGAGGACTTGCGCCTGCTCTACGTTGCGCTGACACGCGCCCGCCATGCGCTGTGGGTGGGTGTGGCGGCGCTGAAGATCGGCAACGTCAAGGCCTGCGTCTTCCACCGCAGCGCAATCGGCAGCCTGCTGGCGGGCCAGCGAGAACTGGCCGAGGGCGAGATCGCCGGCGTGCTGGTGGATGCGCTGGGTGGGGCGCTGGGCGGGGCAGGGGATGACGCCTCCGACGTGGTTCTGCAGTCGGTCGGCACGGCGCCGCCAATCACCCGGCTAATGCCGCGTGACGCGCCACCGCCTTTGATCCCCGCCGCTGTGTACAACGCCCAGTTTGAGCGCCACTGGACGATAGGCAGCTTCTCGTCGCTGGTGCGCGACTTGTCGGCGCAGCCGGCTGCATTTCAATCGGCCGCCGGCAGTGCGCGGGGCCAGGAGTTGCTGGCCGCACCCGACGAGGCTGACGCGGCATTGCTGTCCGATCTGCCCAGGCACCGCTTTCCACGCGGCGCGCTGGCCGGCAACTTTCTGCATGACCAGTTGGAATGGCTGGCCGGCCAGCACTTTGCGCTGACCACCGATCCGGGCCTGGCCGCCGGCCTGCGCAAGCGCTGTGATCGGCTGGGCTGGGGCCACCGTGCCGACGATCTGCTGGCCTGGCTGGCCGAGGTGGTGAGCACCGTGCTGCCACCGGTGGGCGTGGCCTTGGCTAGCCTGGGCCCGCTGCTGCCCGAGATGGAGTTTTGGTTTCCCAGCGAGCGGCTGCAGGCCAGCACGCTGGACCAACTTTGCCAGCAA
>JANOBL010000272.1:0-1777 GCA_031411635.1 Betaproteobacteria bacterium | reverse complement strand
CTACGACACCGAGTACGCGATGGTGGACCGGGACGATGATTTGTTGATCGGCATCCAGACCTCGGCGATCACGCTGGGCCGCTTTGACGTGGCCGCCGTCATGCTGTTTTATGCCGCTTACCTGGTCAGTTGGGCCGGGCTGGGCTGGTCACTCGGGCTGGGCCGGGTGTTTCTGGCGGGGATTGTGGTGGCGGCGCTGCAGGCGGGCTGGCACTACACGCTGATCCGCAACCGCAGCCGGGACGGCTGTTTCAAAGCCTTCCGGCTGAACCACTGGTTGGGGCTGGCGGTGTTTGTCGGTGTGGTGCTGGACCTGGCGCTGCGCTGAGCGGCGTCAACACTGCGCATAGACTCGCCGCTGACCACAATCAGCGAGGGAGACGTTGCCGATGGCAACCCGCAAGAAGGCGCTAGACGCGGTAGCGGGCCGGCCCGGCCTGGCGACCGACGCAGACCTGCAACCCGGCACCGCCAACGCCGTCCAGACCGTCAAACACCGCGCCCGGCGCAAGAACATCCCACCTGCCGGGCTGGACGGCCAGGGCCGGGTTGAAGAAGCGCCGCGTGTGCGCCACCACTACAACCCGCACCTGAGCCCGCTGCTGCGGGTGGCCGACGATCCGGCGGCGGCCGACCGCCTGCCTGCGCTGCTGCAAACCGCCCGTGAGCGGGCCTTGTCGGCGGACGAAGCCCAGTTGCTGGCCGCTGCGTTGCGCCGTCACGAGCCCTGGCTGGAGTGGAGCGGCAAGCGCGAGCGGCCGTGGTTTGAAGTGGAGCCGATGGCCCTGCATATCCACGAGCGGGTGAGCACCCAGGCCATGCTGCGGGTGCTGGCGCGTGAAGATGTGAACCGCGACCTGTTTGCCGACCCGCAGCAGAGTTATGCCGAGGCAGTGCAGTTCTACCGCCATGACGTGGACTGGAGCAACCGCATGATCCTGGGCGACAGCCTGGGCGTGATGGCCAGCCTGGCGCGGCGCGAGGATTTGGCCGGCAAGGTGCAGATGATTTATCTGGACCCGCCTTACGGCATCAGCTTCAAGAGCAATTTTCAGCCGCAACTGGGCCAGCGCGATGTCAAGGACAAGGTGCAAGACCTGACCCGCGAGCCGGAGATGGTCAAGGCCTACCGGGATACCTGGACGCTGGGCATTCATTCGTATCTGGCCTATCTGCGGGATAGGCTGGCAATGGCTCGGGAGTTGTTGACCGACAGCGGAAGTATCTTTGTGCAGATTTCGGATGAGAATTTGCACCGGGTGCGCTGTGTGATGGACGAGGTGTTCGGGTCGGAGAACTTTTGCTCCGAGATCGTTTTTCGGAAAACCACCGGCTCCGGAAGCACGATGCTAGACAGTACCTACGACGTGCTACTCTGGTACTGCCGAGAAAAAGTTCGGGTGAAATATCAAGCCTTATATCTGCCGCGCATAGTGGCTGACGACGACAATCTGAGATTCGTCGAGTTGAGTGGAGGTTTTCGGCGACCTATGACCCCATCTGAAGCATCGGGACAAATGCCGCTTCCTGCCGATGCCTTCGCATATCGCCCAAATCCCATAACCAATCAACGTCCAGCCCAAGGCGCCGATATTCGCGAGTACGACCATGAAGGCGAGTCATACAAACCCGGCGCTGGCACATTTCGAACTGATGGGCTTGGTCTAAACCGCCTAGCGAATGCGAATAGACTTTTGGGTGTTGGTAATACTTTGACTTTCATTCGATACCTTGAGGACTTCCCGAACAAACCAACAAACAACATCTGGGACGATAC
>JANOBL010000271.1:0-1675 GCA_031411635.1 Betaproteobacteria bacterium | reverse complement strand
GCTGCCCGGTGGCGGCGCCCTGCTGGCCTCGTTCGCGGCCTACACGCTCGAGAAGAAGAGCAAGGGCCGTGTCGGCGAGGTGCCCTTCGGCCAGGGCAACATCCGCGGCGTGGCCGGCCCCGAGTCGGCCAACAATGCCGGTGCCCAGACCAGCTTCATCCCGATGTTGACCCTGGGCATCCCGCCCAATGCGGTGATGGCGCTGATGGTGGGCGCGATGACGATCAAGGGCATCCAGCCCGGCCCGCAGGTGATGACCAGCAACCCACAGCTCTTCTGGGGCCTGATCGCGTCGATGTGGGTGGGCAATGCGATGCTGGTGATCCTGAACCTGCCGCTGATCGGCATCTGGATCAAGCTGCTGACCGTGCCTTACCGCTTCCTGTTCCCGGCCATCGTGGTGTTTTGCGGCATCGGCTCGTACACCTTGAACAACAGCTCGTTCGATGTCTACATGACGGCTGGCTTCACCTTGGTGGGCTATGCCTTCTACAAGCTGGGCTGCGAGCCGGCGCCGCTGCTGCTGGGCTTTATTCTGGGGCCGATGATGGAAGAAAACCTGCGCCGCGCGCTGTTGCTGTCGAGAGGTGACTGGACCACGTTTGCCACCCGGCCGCTGTCAGCCGGCCTGCTGGCGGCGGCAGCGCTGATGATCGTCATCGTGACGCTGCCATCAATCAAGTCCAAACGAGAAGAGGCGTTCCAGGAAGAGGCTTGATTCGGCCCGCTACCAGGTCTGCCAAAACGGCCCCGCGAGGGGCCGTTTTTTCTGCGCAAGCACAATCAAAGTCCAGCCCTGTCGCGCCCGCCCACGGAGCCACCGCCATGAACCCCTCGTTCGACTACCGCGCCGCCTACCGCTCCACCCGGTTGCCGGTGTTTGCCCGCAACGCGGTGGCCACCTCGCACCCGCTGGCCGCACAAGCGGGTTTGCGGATGCTGGCAGCGGGTGGCAATGCGGTGGATGCGGCCGTGGCCTGCGCAGCGGTGATGACGCTGGTGGAGCCCTGTAGCAACGGTCTGGGCTCGGATGCGTTTTGTATCCTGTGGGATGGCCAGCAACTCCATGGCCTGAATGCCTCGGGCAACGCACCGGCCGCCTGGACGCTGGACTACTTCAAGCGCAAATACGGCAGCGATGCCAGCGCGCTGCCGCTGCGCGGCTGGGATGCGGTGACGGTGCCTGGCGCGGTGGGTGCCTGGGTGGCGTTGAACCAGCGCTTTGGCAAGCTGTCGTTCGAAGACGTGCTGGCGCCGGCGATCGAGATTGCCGAGCGCGGTTATGCGGTGCCGGTGGTGGTGCAGGAGAAATGGGCGGCGGCGGCCCAGGTGGCCGACCTGGCCTCGCAGCCCGGCTGGGCCGAGACATTTTTGCCACGCGGCCGGGCACCCGAGGTGGGCGAGCTGTTCCGCTTTCCGGGTGCCGCGCGCATGCTGCGCTCGATTGCCGCCACCCGTGGCCAATCACTCTACGGCGGTGAGATTGCCGAGGCGCTGGCGCGCCAGGCTGCGGGCCAGGGCGGCGCGATGACGGTGGCCGATCTGGCGGCCTGGCAGCCCGAGTGGGTAACGCCCATAGCCCAGGATTACCACGGCCACCGGCTGCACGAGATCCCGCCCAACGGCCAGGGCATTGCGGCGCTGATCGCGCTGGGCATCCTGGGCCAGTTTGATG
>JANOBL010000270.1:0-2405 GCA_031411635.1 Betaproteobacteria bacterium | reverse complement strand
CTTGGCGGTGTACTTCTGGTAGTCGCTGTACTGGCCGAAGTGCTTGAACTTGGCTGCAGCGTAGTCGTAGCCAAACATCTTCAGCACCACCGGACCGGTGTGGTTGGTTGGCGTGTAGCTGATCGGCGCGGCCAGGCCCTTGCTGTCGACGACAAAGCCCTTGTTCATCGCCTCCACCAGCTTGGCGCGGGTTGGCTCAGGCCCGGCCTTGGCCAGCGCCTCGGCCGACATCTGCGCCACCACCCAGCCGGCGACGTAGTTGATGTCTTCCTTCATCACCTTGTGGCCAACCTTGTCGGCAAAGGCCGACATCTCGACGTTGCCGGGTGTCTGATCGGAGCCGCCTGGCGTGAAGCAACTGACGAAGTTGTAGTTGGCGCCGGCCTGCGCGCCCATCGCGGCAAACACCTGCGGCGCGCCGAGGTAGGAGATGCCAAAGGCCGGCGTCTTCAGGCCGTACTGCTGCATCGCCTTCATCGTCAGGATCGCGGTGTTGGCGACACCGTAGATCGTCACGACATCGGGCTTCTGCGCGATGATCTCCAGCACCTGCGGTGTCACGTCGACGGCAGTCACCTTCATCGTCACGCCGACCGCGCTGCCGCCGTACTTGGCCGCCACTTCCTGCACGTATTCGTGGTACTCGCGGCCGCCGGTGCTCTCGATGGCCACCGTCATGATCTTCGGCGCCTTCAGCTTGAGCTGGTCGACGTAGTAGCCGATGCCGGTCTGTGCCATTTCCTTGTAGCCGCAGAAGCCGTTGTAGACCATCGGCGTCACCGGCTCCGACAAGGCCTTGGTGGGGGTGTAGGTGCCGACGATGGGCACCTTGCCGGCCTTGATGGTGGCGGCCTGCGCCACCTGCGAGGCCGAGGTGCCCATGCCCGAGATCGCGATCACCGGCGTCTGGTTGACCAGCTTCTCGAAGTTGATCTTGTCGGTGGCGGCGTTGTAGCGGTTGTCCTCGGCCAGCACGTTGATCTTGCGGCCGTTGATGCCGCCGGCCTCGTTGACCTTGCGCATGTAGTCCTGGAAGCCGTTGACCCAGATGCCTTGCGACGCCGAGGTGGGCCCGCTCATGTCCATCAGCACGCCCCAGTCGACACGGTCGGCGTAGACGCCGTCGGCCGGCGCCTCGAAGGCGGCGGCGGCGGTAAAGGCCAGGCTGGCCAGGCTGAAAAACGCCAGACCGCTGGCGATGCGGGCGACGGCCAGCCTGGTGCTGCGGTTGTCGGTGGTGTTCATCGGGTCTCCAAGGTAGTTGTGTTTGGGCTGGGGGCTTGCGGCGACGGCTGCTGCGCGGCCGGGCCCGGGGTGAAGCTGAAGCCGCGGTAGCCGGCGGCCGCCACGTCGTTGCAGATCTCGGTGTAGTTGCCCAGGCCGCCGATGTAGGGCAGAAAGACCCGCGGCTTGCCCGGGATGTTGGCGCCGGTGTACCAGGAGTTCGCGTTGGCAAACAAGGTCTTGGCTGCCACCTCGTGGGCATGGGCCATCCAGCCCTCTTCGGCTGCCGGCGTCGGCTCGATCACGGCTGCGCTCTGGGCCTGCATGTGCTGCAGGCAGTCGGCGATCCAGCCTACATGCTGCTCGATCGAGACGATCACGTTGGTCAGCACCGACGGGCTGCTCGGGCCGGTGATGGTGAACAGGTTGGGGAAGCCGGCGCACATCAGGCCCAGGTAGGTGCGTGGCCCCTGTGCCCACTTGCCCTTCAGCGTGAGGCCGCCGGTGCCACGGATGTCGACCCGCTCCAGCGCACCCGTCACCGCGTCGTAGCCGGTGGCGAAGACGATGCTGTCGAGCGCATGCACGCCGCTGTCGGTGCGGATGCCCTCGGGCACGATCTCGCGGATCGGGTCGGCTTTCAGGCTGACCAGCTTGACCTGCGGCAGGTTGTAGGTGGCGTAATAGTCGGTGTCGACGCAGATGCGCTTGGTGCCGATGCCGTGGTCGGCCGGCGCCAGCAGCGCCGCGACGGCCGGGTTCTTGACGATGCCGCGGATCTTGCCGCGCACAAACTCCGATGCCGTGTCGTTGGCGAACTGGTCGAAGTAGATGTCGTTGAAGGCATGCGTGAAGTTGGCGCCGCCGTGTTGCCAGCGGCGTTCGTACTCGTCCTGGCGTTCTTGTTCGCTGACCGAGGCCGCGGTGCGTGTGCTGTAGTCGTACAGGATGCCCGAGCGTGTGCCGCGGGCACGCTCGCGGTGCGCCGGGTAGTCGACCTTCCAGTCCTGCTGCGCCTGCAGCGACAACGGGCCGTTCCAGGCCGGGATGCTGTAGTTGGGCGTGCGCTGGAAGACCACCAGTTCACTGGCCTGACGCGCGATCACCGGAATCGCCTGGATGCCTGACGAGCCGGTGCCGATCACGGCCACGCGCTGGCCGCTGAAGTCGACCGGCTGCTT
>JANOBL010000269.1:0-12235 GCA_031411635.1 Betaproteobacteria bacterium | reverse complement strand
TGCGGGTGCAGGCCTTCGATCGTGACCACCTTCTGGCTGGCCTGCACCGCGCTCACCGGCAGCACGCAGCTGCGCACCGGCGCGCCGTCGATGTGCACCGTGCACGAACCGCACTGCGCGACGCCGCAGCCGTACTTGGTGCCGGTCAGGCCGAGTTGTTCGCGGAGCACCCACAACAAGGGGGTGTCGGATTCGGCGTTGTGCTCGCGCACCTGGCCGTTGACGTTGAGCTTTGCCACGGGACGTTCTCCTGACTGCTGAAGCGGATGGCGGTCGGAGATGATGCGACCGCGCCTGCCGCCCTTCCACCCGGGTTACCGAGCATGTGGCCGGCGCACTGCGAGCGAATCCCGATGGTCGATGGCGGCAGCCGCCCAGTCCGGCGGCGGCTGCCGCAACAGCTGCGCGGCGGCAAGCGCGGCCATGGCGGCGCTGGTCTGGATGCCGTAGCCGCCCTGCGCGGCGAGCCAGAAGAAGCCTTCGGCCTGCGGGTCGAAGCCGCCCACCAGGTCACCGTCGCTCACGAAGGAGCGCAGGCCGGCCCAGCTGCGGCGCGGGCGGCGGATCGTCAGCGTCGTCGCCGCCTCGATGCGTGCGATGCCGGTGGCGATGTCCAGTTCCTCGGGCAGCACGTCGTGCGGCGGCACCGGGTCGGCATTGGCGGGCGAGCCCAGCAGCAGGCCGGCATCGGGCTTGAAGTAGAAGCCTTCGTCGACGTCGGCCACGCAGGGCCAGTGCACGCTGTCGACATCGGCCGGGGCATCGAAGACGAAGGCCGAACGGCGCCGCGGCTGGATGCCGATCGGCGCCAGGCCGGCGCGGGCGGCCAGCACGTCGACCCAGGCGCCGGAGGCGTTGACCACCTGCGCGGCGCTGAAGGAGCCCGCGGTGGTCTCGATGCACCAGCGGCCACCGCTGCGCCGCATCGATAGAACCTCGGCACTGCACACCAGTCGCGCACCCCGGCTGCGGGCGCCGCGCAGGAAACCCTGGTGCAGCGCGTGCACGTCGAGGTCCATCGCCGCCGGGTCGAACACGGCCTGCGCGACAGCCTCGGGGCGCAGCACGCCCACGAGGGCCAGTGCCTGCTGCGTGTCCAGCCTTTCGGCCGGGCAGCCTTCGGCGCACAAGGTGGCGTGCATCTCGTGCAGCGCGTCGAGTTGATCGGCGCGGGCGATGGTCAGCGCCCCGCGCGGGGTGATCAGCGGCACGTCGGCAAAACCGGCCGGCGGCGCGCTCAGGAACGGGCGGCTGGCACGCGTCAACGCGCGCACCTGCGGCGTGCCGTAGCTCTCCATGAACATCGCCGCGCTGCGGCCGGTGCTGTGCATCGCCGGTTGCACTTCGCGCTCGAGCAGCAGCACGCGGGCGCCGGCGGCGGCAAAGTAGGCCAGCGACACGCCGGCGATGCCGGCGCCGACGACGGCGATGTCGGCGTCGGTGGATGCGCTTGGCTCGCTCATCGCGCGCCTTCAGACAGGGCGGCCCTCATGGCGACGAGCATAGACCGACCGCGACACTCTCACCGTCGATGGCGGGGCGGGCCATCGCCTGTCCTGCCGCGGCGGCCACGGCCGGGCGCGGCCGCGGCCCCCGGCGAGCCCAGGTGCTGGTTCAGCAACTCGACCAGCAATGTGCCGGCCTGCTCCAGCAGCGGCCCGCGCGGGCGTTGCGCCGAGGTCGCCAGCCACAGGCTGGTGGCCAGTCGCTGGCGCCCGCCCAGGATGACAGGGTGGACGACGAAGTCCTGAGCGTGGCCGCTGGCCGTGACCGCGTTCAGGCTCAGCACCGCGTGCAGCGCGTGGCGCTGCACGAGGTCCAGGATCGCCGGCACGCTCTCGATCTCCAGCGCCACGCGCGGCTTCAGCGCGGCTTCGGCCAGCACGGTCTCCAGCCGCATGCGGATGGCGTGCGGGCGGCTGGGGATCACCAGTTCGCGCGCCGCCAGTTGCGCCAGCGTGAGTGCTGCGCCCTGCGCCGCGGCGCGCGAGCGCGCCGGCCGCGCCGAGACCAGGAACAGCGGCTCCTGCAGCACCGGCAGCAGGTCGATCGCCGCCGAGGGCGTGGCGTTGTAGACCACCGCGCAGTCGACGCGGCCCTGCGCCAGCCACTCCAGCGTGTAGGTCGACAGGCCCTCGACGACGCTGAGCGTGGCGCGCGGAAAGCGCTGGCGAAAGGCCTCCACCAGCGGCGCCGTCAACGTGCGGCTGACGCTGGGCGGCAGGCCGATGCACAGCAGGCCCGAGGCCGCGCCACGCTGGTCCTCGAGGTCCAGCCGCGCCCGCTCCACCTGCTGCAGGATGCCGCGGCCGTGCGCGAGCAGGCGCGCTCCGGCCGGCGTGAGCGTGACGCCGCGGCCGTTGCGGTCGAACAGGCCCTGGCGCAGTTCGACTTCGAGCGACCGCACCTGGCGGCTGAGCGCGGGCTGCGCGACGCGCAGCACGCTGGCAGCGCGCGTGAAGCTGCCGAGTTCGGCGACCTGCACGAAGTAGGCGATCTGCTTGAGGTCCATGCGGTCATGATATGCCGCTTCGGCCTAACAGCTAGTCCCGGGATCGCATTGCTGCATGGCCGGGCAGCGGCAAGAATCCAGCTCCATGACGATCACCGGCATCTCCTCCATGGCCACCCGCGGCGTGCTGGCGGAGCTGGCCTCGGCCTACGCGCAGCGCAGCGGCCACGAGGTGGCGATCGAAGCCGTGGGCGGCGTCGACGCCGCCCGGCGCGTGCAGGCGGGCGAAGCCTTCGACGCCGTGTTCCTGGCCGCCGCCGCCATCGACAAGCTGATCACTTCCGGCCCCGTGCGCGCCGGCAGCCGCGTCGACCTGGTGCGTTCTGCCGTCGCCGTGGCCGTGCGCGAAGGTGCACCGCGACCCGACCTGGGCAGCGAAGCCACCGTCAGGCAGGCGGTGCAGGCAGCCCACAGCATCAGCTACTCCACCGGCCCAAGTGGCGTCTACCTGACGCAGCTGTTCGCGCGCTGGGGCATCGCCGACGAGATCCGCCGCCGCCTGGTGCAGGCGCCGCCGGGCGTGCCGGTGGGGTCTCTGGTGGCGCGCGGCGAAGTGGAGCTCGGCTTCCAGCAACTCAGCGAGCTGATGCACGTGGACGGCATCACCGTGGTGGGCACGCTGCCGGCCGACATCAGCTTCATCACCACCTTCAGCGGCGCCGTCTGCGCGACGTCGGAGCAGCCAGATGCGGCGCGCGCGCTGCTGGCCTTTCTGGCCTCACCCGAGACGGCCGCGGTCAAGCGCCGCCACGGCATGGATCCGGCGTGAATCCCCTTCTTCGAGCGAGCCCTTCATGATCATCGATTGCCACGGCCACTACACCACCGCGCCCAAGGCGCTGGAGAACTGGCGCAACGCGCAGATCGCCGGCATCAAGGACCCGTCGGCGATGCCGCGTGCCGCCGACCTGAAGATCAGCGACGACGAGCTGCGCGAGAGCATCGAGACCAACCAGCTGCGCTTGATGAAAGAGCGCGGCAGCGACCTCACGATCTTCAGCCCACGCGCCAGCTTCATGGCCCACCACATCGGCGACTTCCAGGTCTCGGCAACCTGGAGCGCGATCTGCAACGAGCTGTGCTTTCGCGTCAGCCGGCTCTTCCCCGAGTCCTTCATTCCGGCCGCGATGCTGCCGCAAAGCCCGGGTGTGGACCCGGCCACTTGCATCCCGGAGTTGGTCAAGTGCATCGAGCAATACGGCAACGTCGGTTTGAACCTGAACCCCGATCCTTCCGGGGGCCACTGGACCTCACCGCCGCTGAGCGACCGCGCTTGGTACCCCATCTACGAAAAGATGGTGGAGTACGACGTACCGGCGATGATTCACGTCAGCACAAGCTGCAACGCCTGCTTTCACACCACCGGCGCGCATTACCTGAATGCCGACACCACGGCCTTCATGCAGTGTCTGACCAGTGATCTGTTCAAGGACTTTCCGACGCTCAGGTTTTTGATCCCGCACGGCGGCGGTGCGGTGCCTTACCACTGGGGGCGTTTCCGCGGCCTGGCGCAAGAGCTGAAAAAGCCGCTGCTGAAAGACCATCTGCTGAACAACATCTTCTTCGACACCTGCGTCTACCACCAGCCTGGGATTGACCTGTTGACCAAGGTGATCCCGGTGGACAACATCCTGTTTGCCAGCGAGATGATCGGCGCGGTGCGCGGCATCGATCCCGAGACCGGCAACTACTACGACGACACCAAGCGCTACATCGAGGCCAGCACCCAGCTCAGCGCGGCGCAAAAGCAGCAGATCTACGAAGGCAATGCACGGCGGGTGTTTCCGCGCCTGGATGCGGCGCTCAAGTCAACGCCGGGCCGCCCCAAGTTGACTTGATCCCCCTTGGGGGGCGGTCGCCGCAACACGGCGACCTTGGGGGCGCATTCAATTTTGAAAGGGCAATGAGCATGTTTGAACTTGGGGTTGTCAAACGCAACATCGTCCGTGCCGACCTTGCGGTGGCCGATCAACTTGGGCGCATCGGCGCCACCACCGTGCACGAGGCCATGGGCCGGGTGGGTTTGCTCAAACCGTACATGCGGCCGATTTATGCCGGCGCCCGCATCTCCGGCACCGCGGTGACGGTGCTGCTGCACCCGGGTGACAACTGGATGATGCATGTGGTGGCCGAGCAGATCCAGCCTGGCGACATCGTGGTGGCCGCGCTCACCGCTGAATGCAGCGATGGGTTTTTTGGCGATCTGCTGGCCAGCTCCTTCATGGCGCGCGGCGCGCGTGGTTTGGTGATCGACGGCGGGGTGCGGGATGTGCGCGACCTCACCGAGATGGGCTTCCCGGTCTGGAGCAAGGCCATCAGCAGCAAGGGCACGATCAAGGCCACCTTGGGCTCGGTGAACATCCCCGTCGTCTGCGCCGGTGCGCTGGTGACGCCGGGTGACGTGATCGTGGCCGACGATGATGGCGTGGTGGTGGTGCCGGCGGCCATGGCCGCCAAGACCGCTGAGGCCGCTGCGGCCCGCGAGGCCAACGAGACCGACAAACGTGCCAAGCTCAGCGCCGGCGTGCTGGGCCTGGACATGTACAAGATGCGCGAGCCGCTGGAAAAAGCCGGCCTGCGCTACATCGACTGACAACCAGAGGCGACGATGGCATTCACCAAAACCCCCGGCTGGATGGATTGGTATACCGGCCCGGCCAAGCCCAGGTTCAAGTTGCCCGCAGGCAGTGTTGACGCGCACTGCCATGTGTTTGGCCCGGGTGATCAGTTTCCGTTTGCGCCCGAGCGCAAGTACACGCCTTGCGACGCGTCCAGGCAGCAGCTTTATGCGCTGCGCGACCATCTTGGTTTTGCGCGCAATGTGGTGGTGCAAGCCACCTGCCATGGCGCCGACAACAGCGCGATGATTGACGCGCTGCAGCATTCCAACGGCAAGGCGCGTGGGGTGGCCACGGTCAAGCGTTCTGTCAGCGATGCCGAGTTGCAAACCATGCACGCCGCCGGTGTGCGCGGTGTGCGCTTCAACTTCGTCAAGCGTCTGGTGGATTTCACGCCCAAGGACGAGTTGATGGAGATCGCCAGCCGCATCGCGCCGCTGGGCTGGCATGTGGTGATTTATTTCGAGGCGGTAGACCTGCCCGAGCTGTGGGATTTTTTCACTGCACTGCCCACCACCATCGTGGTCGACCACATGGGCCGGCCGGATGTGTCGCTGCCGGTGGACGGGCCGCAGTTCGAGCTGTTCGTCAAGTTCATGCGCGAGTACCCCAATGTCTGGAGCAAGGTGAGTTGCCCCGAACGTTTGAGCGTCACAGGCCCCAAGGCGCTGAATGGTGAGCAGAACGCTTACCGGGATGTGATCCCATTTGCGCGCCGCATCGTCGAGACCTTTCCCGACCGTGTGCTGTGGGGCACCGACTGGCCGCACCCGAACCTGAAAGACCACATGCCCGATGACGGGCTGCTGGTGGACTTTATCCCGCACATCGCCACCACGCCCGAGCTGCAAGCCAAGCTGCTGGTGCACAACCCGATGAAGCTGTACTGGCCGGAGCAAAGCTGATGTCACTGAACAAACCGTATCTGGACGTGCCGGGCACGACGATCTTCGACGCCGAGCAGTCGCGCAAGGGTTATTACCTGAACCAGTTCTGCATGAGCCTGATGAAGGCCGAGAACCGCGCCCGCTTCAAGGCCGGTGAGCGTGCTTACCTGGACGAATGGGCGATGAGCGAGGAGCAGAAGCAGGCGGTGCTGGCGCGCGACCTGAACTGGTGCATCCGCCTGGGTGGCAATATCTATTTCCTGGCCAAGATTGGTGCCACCGACGGCAAGAGCTTCCAGCAGATGGCCGGCAGCATGACCGGCATGACCGAAGACGAATACCGCCAGATGATGATGGGGGGTGGCCGGTCGGCCGATGGCAACCGGGTTATCGGTGAAGACGGCGACGCGCAGGCGCACCACCAGCCGCAAGGCGCCGCAGGCAGGGCAGGGCGCTGACATGGCCACCATCACCGCTTCGGTTTACACCTCGCATGTGCCCGCCATCGGCGCGGCCATTGACCTGGGCAAGACCACCGAGCCCTACTGGGTGCCATTGTTTGCAGGCTATGAGCCGTCCAAAGCCTGGATGCTGGCGAACAAGCCCGATGTGATCTTTCTGGTCTACAACGACCATGCCACCGCCTTCAGCCTGGAGATGATCCCGACCTTTGCGATCGGCACCGCGGCCGAGTTTCAACCCGCCGACGAGGGCTGGGGCCCACGCCCGGTGCCCAAGGTGATCGGCCACCCGGAACTGGCCTCGCACATCGCGCAGTCTGTGATCCAGGACGACTTTGACCTGACCATCGTCAACAAGATGGACGTTGACCATGGCTTGACCGTGCCGCTGAACCTGATGTGCGGCTCACCGGCGGCCTGGCCTTGCCCGGTGATCCCGTTTGCGGTCAATGTGGTGCAGTACCCGGTGCCGTCGGGCCGGCGCTGCTTCATGCTGGGCCAGGCCATACGCCGGGCCATCGAATCGTTTGATCAACCGCTGAAGGTGCAGATCTGGGGCACCGGCGGCATGAGCCACCAGTTGCAAGGGCCACGCGCCGGGCTGATCAACAAGGACTGGGACAACCGCTTTCTGGACCGGCTGATTGCCGACCCCGATGGTTTGTCGAAAGTGCCGCACATCGAGTACGTGCGCGAAGCCGGCTCCGAGGGCATTGAGTTGGTGATGTGGCTGATCGCCCGTGGCGCAATGGCCGACGTGGCGGGCGGCGCTGCACCGAAGCAGATTCACCGATTTTTCCATGTGCCGGCCAGCAACACGGCGGTCGGCCATTTGATCCTGGAGAACCCATGACAACAACAAAAGTCGCCCTGGTGGGCGCCGGTGCTTTTGGCGTCAAGCACCTGGATGGCATCAAGAACATCGCTGGTGTTGAGGTGATCTCGGTGATCGGCCGCGACCTGCAAAAAACCCAGGAGGTGGCCAAGCAATACGGCATCGCCCATGCCGGCATCGACCTGGCCGACAGCCTGGCGATCAAGGACGTGGATGCGGTGATCCTGTGCACGCCCACGCAGATGCACGCGGCGCAAAGCATTGCCTGCCTGAAGGCCGGCAAGCATGTGCAGGTGGAGATTCCGCTGGCCGACTCATTGGCCGGCGCCGAGGAAGTGGCTGCGATGCAAAAGAGTACCGGCCTGGTGGCGATGGTGGGCCACACCCGGCGCTTCAACCCCAGCCACCAATGGGTGCACAACAAGATCATCGCCTGTGAGTTCAACATCCAGCAAATGGATGTGCAGACCTATTTCTTCCGCCGCAGCAACATGAATGCGCTGGGCCAGGCGCGAAGCTGGACCGACCACCTGCTGTGGCACCACGCGGCGCACACGGTGGATTTGTTTGCCTACCAGGCCGGATCGCCCATCGTATTGGCCAACGCGGTGCAAGGGCCTGTCCACCCCGGGCTGGGCATTGCGATGGACATGAGCATCCAGCTCAAAGCGGCCAATGGCGCGATCTGTACGCTGAGCCTGAGCTTTAACAATGAAGGCCCGCTGGGCACCTTCTTTCGCTACATCGGCGACAGCGGCACCTACCTTGCGCGTTACGACGATTTGTTCACCGGCAAGGACGAGAAGATCGATGTCTCCAAGGTGGCGGTGTCGATGAACGGCATCGAGTTGCAGGACCGTGAGTTTTTTGCCGCGATCCACGAGGGCCGCGAGCCCAATTCCAGCGTGGCGCAAGTGCTGCCGTGTTACCGCACCTTGGACAAGCTGGCGCAGCAACTGCAGGCCGCCGGCTGAACCACCCGCGCATCAACGCACCCAGGCGCCATGACCAGTGCTTCAGACCTTGGTCTTGGCGCCGGCCGGCGTGCGTTTGCGCGCTGCCGGCGAGGTTATCTCGCGCAGGCTGGCCTGGATGAAGCTCAGGTGCAGGTTGGCGGCAGCACGCGCCGCGTCGTGGTCACGCGCAACGATGGCCTTGACGATCTCGGCATGCTGCTGGTCCAGCAAGGCCACGTTCTCGGGCTGGCGGTAAAGCACCTCGCGCGAGCGCATCATGTTGCTGCGCATCAGGTTGAAGATGCCGCGCATCACATGCACCAGGGCCACGTTGTGCGAGGCCTCGGCAATCGCCATGTGAAAGTCCACGTCCAGATCGGCGTCTTCCAGCGGATCACGCTCGGCGCGCCGCCGCTTCATCGCCGCCAGCATGTCGCGAAGACGCTTTGCATCGGCGTCGGTAGCGCGGATGGCGGCAAAGTAAGCGGCCACGCATTCCAGCCCGTGGCGCAGTTCCAGCACATCGTCGATGGTGGACGGGTGGCGCTGCAGCAAATGCACCAGCGGGTCGGTGATCGTGGGGCCGGTGACATCGGTGACACCAAAGCCACCACCGCGCTTGGCCTGCACCAGGCCGCGGCTCTCCAGCACCAGCAGCGCCTCGCGCAGCGACGGCCGCGACACACCAAGCTGCTTGGCCAGATCGCGCTCGGACGGCAGCGTATCGCCGGGCTTCAAGGCGCCATCGACGATCAGCTTTTCGATCTGCTCGGTGATGGTGTCCGACAGGCGCTGCCGTCGCGGCGGCGGCGCGATGGTACGGAACAGGTTGTCGGGTTTCATGGGCGCAAGTGTGGTCGCAATGGTGGTCCCGATAGCGGGAGCGACTGCTGGGGCATCAGGGCCCGGTCAGGCCCACGACGACATTGCACTGGGCCTGGCTGACTGCGGGCTGACCCGGATAGTTGCCAGGCCGCGCTGAGCATAGCATCGGCGCCTTGTGGTCAGACCAGTAAGACCACCTATACCAAACTGCCGCGTTGTGACTGAAGATCGCCGGTCACCCCCCAGACACCCCCCCAGACACCCCAATTTGGCCCTGTAGGTCCTGCCGCAGAACGAGGAGACCCTGATGAACCCACAAGACGAGATCGACAACGACAGCACCGAAACCAGCGAATGGCTGGACGCGCTGAAGGCGGTGCAGGCCCACCGCGGCACGGCGCGCACCAGCTACCTGGTGAACCGCCTGGTCGACGAGGCGCGCACCGGCGGCCTGTACGTGCCACGCTCACTGAACACCGCGTACAAAAACACCATCCCGCCCGAGGAAGAAGCCAAGTCGCCCGGCGACCGCGCGATCGAGCACAAGCTGCGCTCGATCATCCGCTGGAACGCGATGGCCATCATCCTGCGCGCCAACAAGGAAAGCTCCGAGCTGGGTGGCCACATCGCCAGCTTCCAGTCGGCCGCCACCTTGTACGACATCGGCTTCGGCCATTTCTGGCATGCCGCCACCGAGCAGCATGGTGGTGATCTGCTGTTCATCCAGGGCCACAGCTCGCCCGGCATCTACGCCCGCGCTTTTCTCGAAGGCCGGTTGACCGAAGACCAGTTGCTGGGCTACCGGCAAGAGACCGGCGGCAAGGGTTTGTCGTCTTACCCGCACCCCTGGTTGATGCCTGACTTCTGGCAGTTCCCCACGGTGTCGATGGGCCTGGGCCCGCTGATGGCGATTTACCAGGCGCGCTTCCTCAAATACCTGCAAGGCCGGGGCCTGGCCGAGACCTCGCAGCGCAAGGTCTGGGCCTTCATGGGCGACGGCGAGATGGACGAGCCCGAATCGCTGGGCGCGATCTCATTGGCCGGGCGTGAGCGCCTGGACAACCTGATCTTCGTCATCAACTGCAATCTGCAGCGCCTGGACGGGCCGGTGCGTGGCAACGGCAAGATCATCCAGGAGCTGGAATCGGTGTTCCGCGGTGCCGGCTGGAACGTCATCAAGGTGGTCTGGGGCAGCGGCTGGGACAAGCTGCTGGCGGCGGACACAACCGGCCTGCTGCTCAAGCGCATGGAAGAGTGCGTGGACGGCGAGTACCAGGATTTCAAGAGCAAGAGCGGTGCCTATGTGCGTGAGCATTTCTTCGGCAAGTACGAAGAACTCAAGGCCCTGGTGGCCCATATGAGCGACGACGAAATCTGGGGCCTGACCCGCGGTGGCCACGATCCCGAGAAGGTGTTTGCGGCGTATGCGGCGGCCACCAGGCATACCGGTCAGCCCACCTTGATCCTGCCCAAGACCGTCAAGGGTTATGGCATGGGTGAATCGGGCGAAGGCCAGATGATTTCGCACCAGGCCAAGAAGATGACGCAGGACGCGCTGCGCGGCTTCCGGGACCGGTTCCAGATCCCGGTCAGCGACGAAGACCTGGCCACCGTGCCGTTCATCAAGCTGGCCGAAGACAGCGAGGAACTGAAGTACCTGCGTGCCCGCCGCGAGGCGCTGGGGGGCTACCTGCCCAAGCGGCGCCGCCAATCGGCATCGCTGCCCATCCCGCCGCTGTCAGCGTTCCAGCGTTTGTTGGACAGCTCAGGTGAGCGCGAGATCAGCACCACGATGGCTTTTGTGCAGATGCTGGGCACCTTGGTGCGCGACAAGCAGATCGGCAAGCATGTGGTGCCGATCGTGCCCGATGAATCGCGCACCTTTGGCATGGAGGGCATGTTCAGGCAGCTCGGCATCTACTCGTCGGTGGGCCAGCTCTACAAGCCGCAGGACGCCGACCAGCTCATGTACTACCGCGAGAGCAAAGACGGCCAGGTGCTGCAAGAGGGCATCAACGAGGGCGGTGCGATGTCGAGCTGGATCGTCGCTGCCACCTCGTACAGCAGCAACAACGTGCCGATGATCCCGTTCTACATCTACTACTCGATGTTCGGGCTGCAGCGGGTGGGTGACCTGGCCTGGCTGGCGGGCGATATCCGGGCGCGTGGTTTCCTGCTGGGCGGCACTGCCGGCCGCACTACGCTGAACGGTGAAGGCCTGCAGCACGAAGACGGCCACAGCCACATCATTGCCGGCACCATTCCCAACTGCATCTCTTACGACCCGACGTTTGCGTACGAGGTGGTGGTGATCATCCGCGAGGGCATGCGGCGCATGTACGAGCAGCAAGAGGACGTGTATTACTACGTCACCTTGATGAACGAGAACTACCCGCACCCGGGTTTGGTGGATGCAGGCGAGGGCGGAGAGACCGGCATCCTGAAGGGCTTGTACAAGCTGAAGGACGGCGGCAAGACCTCGAAAAAAGGCTTGCGTGTGCAGCTTATGGGCAGCGGCACCATCCTGCGTGAGGTGATGGCGGCAGCCGATTTGCTGAAGGCTGATTTCAACGTCACCGCGGATCTCTGGAGCGCCACCAGCTACAACGAGCTGAAGCGCGACGGCATGGCCACCGAGCGCTGGAATTTGCTGCACCCGACGGAGACACGCCGCAAGAGCTGGGTCGAGACCTGCCTGGAGGGCAACGAGGGCCCGGTGATCGCATCCACCGACTACATGCGCAACTACGCCGACCAGGTGCGTGAACAGATGCAGGCGGCCGGCCGGCGTTATGTGGTGCTGGGCACCGATGGTTTTGGCCGCAGTGACTACCGGGTCAAGCTGCGCCAGTTCTTCGAGGTGGACCGCCATTACGTGGTGGTCGCGGCCTTGAAGGCGCTGGCCGACGACGGCGCGATCAAGGCCAGCGTGGTGGCCGAGGCGATCACCAAATACGGGCTTGACACCGAGCGCGCCGCGCCGTGGACGGTTTGATCACAGGCCAAGGACGACACAAATGAGCCAAACAATCGACATCAAGGTTCCCGACATCGGCGATTTCAAGGACGTGCCGGTGATCGAGATATTCGTCAAGGTGGGCGACACGGTGAAGGCCGAAGACCCACTGGTCTCGCTGGAGT
>JANOBL010000268.1:0-3511 GCA_031411635.1 Betaproteobacteria bacterium | reverse complement strand
CGCTGACCGGTGCCAACACCTACAGCGGCAGCACCCGGGTGGCGGCCGGTACTTTGACCGTGGGCGACGGCGCCACCAGCGGATCGCTGTCCAGCAGCAACTTCATCGTCGACGGGCTGCTGCAATCGGCCCGGTCCGACACCGTGTTGTTCAACCAGGCGATCAGCGGCAACGGCGGGCTTGAGCAGGCCGGCAGCGGCCGGCTGACGATGCAAAACGACAACAAAACCTACACCGGCCGCACCGTGGTGACGCGCGGTGAGCTGGCCACTGTCGGTGCTGAAAACCTGTCCAATGCCAGCGATGTCAGCGTGGCGGCGGGGGCCAGGCTGCTGCTGGCGGGTGATGAGACGGTCAAGTCCATCGATGCCGATGGCACGCTGGCGATTGCGTCGCGCCTGAGCACCAGCGGCGCGATGCTGCTCAAAGGCGCGGTCAGCGCCGCCGACGGCGCCAGCATCACACTGGCCGGTGCGCAGATCGATGCGGTGAACCCCGGCAACCGGTGGGGCAGCAATGCCTTGACGGTCAATGCCAGCGGATCGCTGAACTTGTCCGCCGGCCAGGACGGCACGGTGCTGCGTGATCTGAAGCTGGGCAGCTTCAGCGTGGGCGGGGGTGGCCAGGTGCAGGCCGGTGCGATCGAGCTGACCGGCCTGACCACGCTGACCGGCGGCAGCCTGGTGCTGGATGCCGGCAAGGGCGCGATTTTTGTGCTGCCTGGCGAGGCGCTGTCTGGCAAGCGCACGCCCGCCGACCGGGCCATCGCGTTCACCCGCGACGTGTTCACTCAAGCCACCGGCAGCCGCATCGAGGTGGCCGACGGCGCGCAGCTCTCCATCGTTGCCAGCGCCGGTGGATCGGTGGATTTGTCGGCCGCCAACAACCGTTTCATCGGCGGCCTGGCGGTGCGCACCGGGGCGGCCAATTCACCCTGGGCGGCCAACCTGGTCACCGACCCCAGCGGCGCCAGCAGCACCCAGTACTCGCTGCAAAACCAGGTGCGCATCAACGGCAGCCAGGTGACGCTTGGCCCGCCGGGCGTGGAGGCCGACGTGGTCTTCATCAAGGCCGATTCGGTGACCACACCGGGCACGGCGGTGATCGTGGCCCGGCTGCCGTACGACAACCTGGTGGGCAGCGCCAACGCGGTGCCCGGCCTCACGCTCAGCCTCAACGAAGCTGCGTTCCTGAGCCCGTTCACCTTTGGCCAGACTGGCAGCGAGATCAACATCAACGTGGGCAGCAAATCATTTGGCCCACGCACGGTGTTGCCGATCGACAGTGGCTACGTCACGGTGCTGCCACGCGGTGGCGCACGCGGCAGCACCGCGCTGTTCCTGAAAGGCCCGCTGGTGGCCGGCACCTATGGCTTCTTCTTTGACGGGGCCGGGGTGCAGAGCGAGGTGCCGGTGTTTTACAACGGCGTGTCGGCGGTGACGCCGCAGGTGCAAGGCTCGATCTCGTCCACCGTGTCGGTGTCCGAAGGCGCGCGCAAAGAGCGGTTTGAAGAAGCGGTTCGCACCGAGAATGTGGCGGTGCGCATGCGTGCCGGGGTGATCGCCGAGGTGGGCCCGGGCACACCGGCCACCACCAGCACCGGCGAGTTGGCGGTGCAGCCGCCGCCAAGCTGCACGCCGGCCCCGGGCTCACTGGCCTGCGCAGGCCCTTGAGGGCGGGTTGCTGCTCAACGCCTTACCCGTCCACGCCCATCCTCGATGCCCGTCTCTTCCAGGTCTGTTCCCCATGCCGAAAAACCTGCCACTGGCCTTCCGTCCCCGCCGCCGTACCGTGTTGCAGTGGGCTGCCGTGGCCGGCGCCACGCTGCCCGGCCTGCCCGGGTTGTTGCAAGCCGCCGAGCCCACCGAAGGCCCCGAGCCGCCCCGGCTGGCGCTGCTGATCGGCAACCGCGATTACCCCGACGGCGAAGACCTGCCGCCGATCCACAAAAACGTGCGCGATCTGCGCGCCGCGCTGGAAAAGCGCGGCTTCAGCGTCACCGACGCGGTGGACCTGGACCTGGCCAAGGCGCGTGAGCTGATGCAACGTTTTGCCGACACCGTCAAGGCCGCCTCGGCCGACGCCACGGTGCTGTTTTACTTCTCGGGCCATGGCGCCCAGGTGGATGCCGAGAACCTGCTGGTGTCGGCCCATGTCAGCCCCAAGGCCAGGCGCGAGGTGCTGACCAACGGCAGCCTGACGCTGACCAAGGACGTGATCGGCCTGTTGCCGCAGCGCCCCGACGGGCTGACGATTGCGGTGATCGATGCCTGCCGCACCTCGCTGAAGGTGCAGGCCGAGGGTGATGGCCTGAACCAGGTGGAGGCCCCGCCGGGCTGTTTGATCGCGTTTGCCACCGGCGCCGGCAAACCGGCGATCTCGCCCAACAACGATGCCAACAACACCTTTTACACCGCGTCGCTGGTCAAGGTGCTGAACAGCGCGTCGGGCGAAACCCCGTTCTCCGACATGTTCCGGCTGGTCAAGACCGACACCCAGAACACGATGCTGAACCACCCGGTGCGCATCCTGCGCGAGTTTGCCCAGGTGCCGTTCATCGCCGAAAACACCAAGATCCGCCGCCGGCTGGCGCCGCGTGTGCCCAACGCACCGCCACCACCACCGCGCAAAGAGGATGAATCGGTGGCCTTTGCCCGGCTCGAGGCGCTGATCTGGCCGGCCGACGTGGCGCGCGCCGCGGCCCAGTACCTGAAGGACTACCCCGACAGCCAGCTTGTCGGCAGTGCCCAGGTGGCGCGCGACGGTGCGATGGAGGCGGCCCAGATCCTGCGCCGCAACGATGTGCGGCTGTACCGCAGCGCGTTCCAGTTGACGCCCGACATGCCGGCCGATGTGGCATCCGACATCGTCAAGGCCGGCCGGGGCGACAAGGACGCCGCCGCCCGGCTGGGCCAGCGCAACGCACCGGCCGCCGGCTGGGTGGCAGGTGGGGTGGACAAGACCGGCCGTTTTGAGGGCTGGATGCAATACGCCACCGCCTTGGGCAACGGCATCGCCAGCTACCGGCTGGCGCTGTACTACCGGGCCGACCAGCCGCTGCTGGCATCGCAGTTTGAGGCCCGGGCCAGGGAGCTGGGCTACACGCCACCGGCTTCTTTTGACAATACGCGCAAGTAGGCGTTGGCCCCAACTTGCTTTCGTGCATCGGCAAGGCATGCCGCCGTTTTGTGTCAAGCGCGGATGCCGGACCTGTCGCCTCACTGTTTGCAGGCGCCCACGGCATCCCATGAGACGCCGCGCCTGGCGAACGAATCGGCAAGCATCCAGGCACCGACCTTGATGTTCGCGCGGGGCTCGAGGAGATCGCTCTCCGACAGGCCGAGGCTGGCCAGCTTCGGCAAGTAGCTGCTGTTGATCTGCATCAGCCCGATGTCGTAGGTCCCTGTCCGGGCGCGGTGCATGAGGTTCACGGCACCCGGCTGCAGGTCGGACTCGGCGCTTGCCACAGCGCAGAGCTGGTGGGACGAGACACCATAGAGCCGCTCGGCGT
>JANOBL010000267.1:0-6046 GCA_031411635.1 Betaproteobacteria bacterium | reverse complement strand
CGGGAGGCGAAAGCGTTCTCCAAGGGCCGCTGCTTCCTAGCCGGCGACGCGGCACACATCACGCCGCCCTTCGCCGGTCAGGGCCTGGTCTCGGGCCTGCGCGATGTGGCCAACCTCGCGTGGAAGCTCGCGTCCGTCGCCGGCGGTCGTGCCGACCTGCGCATCCTCGACAGCTACGACGCCGAGCGGCGCCCGCACGCGCAGAAGATCATCAACCTCGCGCGCTTCCTCGGCGCGCTGGTGATGCCGAGCAACCGTGCGGTCGCGTTCGTGCTGCACGGCCTGATCCGCGCGATCCGCGTGCTGCCGCCGGGCCGCAAGCTGTTCGACGACCTGAAGATCAAGCCCGAGAACACTTTCGACTCGGGCCTGTTCTGGCGCAACCGCCGGCACGAGCGGCTGCGCGCGGGCTCGACGCTGCCGCAGGGCTGGGTGCGCTTGGGCCGCGGCAGCCCGGTGCTGAGCGACGACGCGTTCGGCCTGCAATGGGCGCTCGTCGGCGTCGGCGTCGATCCGGCCACGCACCTCCGCCCCGACCAGTTGCACCGCTGGCAGGCCGCTGGCGGCAGGGTGTGGCAGTGGTGCCAACGCGCACAGGCGCAGCACCTGGCGCCCGCCGACCGGCGCCTGGAGGCGCTGGACGAGACGCTGCTGCCTCGGCGCGTGCCCCTGGGTTGGGTCTTCATCGTCCGCCCCGACCGTTGCGTGATGGCCGAGGGACCCGTTGAGCAGGCGCAAGCACTGCTCGACCAGGCGCTTGGCCACCTGGCGCCCGATGCCGGACAAGCGCAACAGCAAAGGGCCAACCCGGGCCACCGGAGTGCCGTCGATGCGACGTGAACTGATCTGCCTGGCGCCGTCATCGCCGCCGCGACTGCAAGTGCGTCCCCCGGTGCGCACCCGGCCTGCACGTCAAGCGGGACTCGCCTTCGCGCACGTCGCGGCGGGCAAGCCTGGCCGTGCCGTGTTGCAACCCTGACCCTCAACGCCCGAAACAACGAGGATGACGCCCATGCATGGCATTGCCGGCCTGTCCGACGTCGTGGCCATCGAGCGCCACGCCCCGACGCTGCCTACCAGCACCTACAAGATGATCGGCCAGGCGGCCGCGGCCCACGCCGATGCGCCGGCGCTGTCGTTCTTCCTGCGCGCGCAGGACCACGACCGACCGCTGACCTGGGACTACGCGACGCTGTTTGCCAAGATCACGGCGACTGCCAACTTCTTCCACAGCCTGGGCGTCGGCAAGGACGATGTCATCGCGTTCGTGCTGCCGAACCTGCCGCAGACGCACCTCACGATCTGGGGCGGCCAGGCCGCCGGCATCGTCTTCGCGATCAATCCGATGCTGGAGCCGGCGGCGATCGGCGAACTGCTGAAGGCCGGGCAAGCGAAGGTGCTGGTCACGCTCGCGCCCTTCCCCGGCTCGGACCTCTGGCCGAAGCTGCAGCCCGTGATCGGCAGCGTGCCCGGCCTGCGGCACCTGGTGCTGGTCGACCTGGCGCAGCACCTGCCGGCAGCGTCCGGACAGCCGGCGGCCGGGGCGCAGCGCCTTGAGGTCGACGCCGGCCGCATCGCGGTTCCATGTCAACGCGGTGCTGGTCACCGGGCTGCTGCCGTTCTCGCGCGGCGCACACGTGATCCTGGGCACGCCCCAGGGGTCGGCAAGATATTCAAGCCGGCGCTGAAGCTGCGCGAGACCGGGGACGCGCTGTCCGAGGCGCTGCGTAGCGCAGGCGTTGCCTTCGAGACGGTCAAGGCGCGCAACGATGCGGCCCAGGGTACCGTCGTCGATGTCGTCCTTGCAAAAGGCGAACTGCCGCAGCGCGCCCATCAGGTGCTCGGGCAGTTCACTTTCCGCACTCGTCTGGCGCAGTCATGACTGACGAGGCGCATGCAAGTGGAACAAGAGCGATGATTCTTCAACGCGCTTTTCATGCGACGCGCAGCGGGCGTCATCATTCATCATTCATTCATCGATCACGGCAGGAACAGCGCTTGCAGGTCAGACAGAAAATCGAAGCCTTTGGCGGTGGGCCAGGCGCGGTTGAAATCACGCGCCAGCAAACCCCGGGCCTCGGCCAGCGCCAGCGGCTGGGCAATCGCGCTGATCGGCAAACCAGTGCGGGCTGAAAAATCAGCCAGCGCAAACCCTTCGCGCAGCCGCAGCGCATTGAGCATGTACTCGAACGGAAGCTGCGCACGGGGCACCTCGTCATCGTTGCTCATTGCCTGGCCGGCCAGTGCACGCTGCATATAGGTGTTGGGTTCGCGCCAGCGCACCTGGCGCACCACCCGGTGCGGGTAGCTCAACTTGCCGTGGGCACCGGCGCCGATGCCAAGGTAATCACCAAACTGCCAGTAGTTCAGGTTGTGTGCGCAGCGGTGACCGGGCCGGGCAAAGGCCGAGACCTCGTAGCGCTGCAGGCCGGCCGCGCCGGTGCCGGCAACGATCGCGTCCAGCATGTCGCTGGCCAGGTCGTAATCCGGCAAGTGCGGTGGTGGCGCCAGTGCAAACCGGGTGTTGGGCTCGATCGTCAGGTGGTAGATCGACAAATGCGGTGGTTCAAAGGCCAGCGCTGTGGCCAGATCGGCTTGTAGCTGCGCCAGGGTTTGGCCCGGCAGCGCGTACATCAGGTCGAGGTTGAAGCTGTCGAAGCTGGCTGCCGCCTCGGCAAGCGCCGCCCGCGCCTGCGCGCCGTCATGCACTCGGCCCAGCTTGGCCAGCATTGCATCGTCAAAGCTCTGCACGCCCACCGACAGCCGCGTCACGCCCGCGGCGCGAAAGGCCTTGAAGCGGTTGCGCTCAAACGTGCCCGGGTTGGCCTCCAGCGTGATCTCGCAGCCCGGCAACAGCGGCAAGCGGGCGCGGATGTCAGCCAGCAGCCTGGCAATGCCGTCGGGTGAAAACAGGCTGGGTGTGCCACCGCCGATGAAGACCGTGTGCACCGGCCGGCCCCAGACCTGGGGCAGCGCGGCCTCCAGGTCAGCGATCAGCGCATCCAGGTAGCGGGCTTCGGGCAGGCCGCCGTTGTTGTCAGACGGCGTGGCGTGGGAGTTGAAATCGCAGTACGGGCATTTGGCCAGGCACCAGGGCAGGTGCACATACAGCGCCAGCGGCGGCGATTCACCAAGCTGCAAGGTGCCGGGGCGCAGGTAGCGTTCAACCAGGTCCATGGGGCGGTGTCGCTCAGCCCGCCAGGTGCCAAACCTCGGCCAGCATCGTGCGCATCAAGCTGGCGGCGCGGGCGCGGTGGCTGTGCCGGTTTTTGCGCTCGCTGTCCAACTCGGCCACGCTGGCGCCCAGGCCGGGGATGAACATCAGCGGGTCGTAGCCAAAACCTTGTTCACCGCGTGGCGCCAGCAGGATCCGCCCCGGCCAGCGGCCCACTGCCACCAGTGGCTCGGGGTCGTCGGCATGGCGGATTGCCACCAGGGTGCTGATGAAGTGGGCGCGCCGGTCGGCCGCATCCTCAAGCCGCGTCAGCAAAGCGCCGTTGTTGACAGCATCCTGGCGCCGGCGCCTGGCCTCGCGGTCTTCACCGGCAAGCAGCGGCAGCTCACCAGCAAAGTGGGCCGAGATCACGCCCGGCGCACCGCCCAGCGCCGCCACACACAAACCCGAGTCATCGGCAATCGCGGCGCAGCCGCTGGCCTGGGCCGCATGGCGGGCCTTGGCCAGCGCGTTTTCAATGAAGGTGTGGTGCGGCTCGTCGGCCTCGGGGATGGCAAGGCTGCCCTGCGCCACCACGTCCAGCGCCAGCCCGGCCAGCAAGGCCTGCAACTCGGCCAGCTTCTTGGCGTTGTTGGACGCCAGCACCAGTTTCATCACCCGCCTATCGCCCCAGCGGCGCGGCCAGCGCGGCACGCTGCGCCTGCACCAGCTCGTTGATGCCCTTGGCGGCCAGCGCCAGCAGCGCGTCCATCTCGTCACGGCTGAACGCGGCGCCCTCGGCCGTGCCCTGCACTTCGACAAAACCACCGGCGGCAGTCATCACCACGTTCATGTCGGTGTCGCAGGCGGCGTCTTCGGTATAGGCCAGGTCCAGCAGCGGCACACCGTCGACGATGCCCACCGAGACTGCCGCCAGCCCGTCCTTGATCGGGCTGCGCGCCAGCTTGCCCTGCTTGATCAGCCAGTTCACCGCATCCTGCGCCGCCACCCAGGCACCGGTGATTGCGGCAGTGCGGGTGCCACCGTCGGCCTGCAGCACATCACAATCGATCAGGATGCTGCGCTCGCCCAGCGCCTTCAGGTCAAACACACAGCGCAGCGAGCGGCCGATCAGGCGCTGGATCTCCTGCGTGCGGCCACTTTGCTTGCCACGCGCGGCCTCGCGGTCGCCCCGGGTGTGGGTGGCACGCGGCAGCATGCCGTACTCGGCGGTTACCCAGCCCTCGCCGCTGCCACGTTTGTGCGGTGGCACTTTTTCTTCCACCGACGCGGTGCACAGCACCTGGGTGTGGCCAAAGCTCACCAGCACCGAGCCCTCGGCATGGCGGGTAAAGCCGCGCTGTATCGTCACCGGGCGCAGCGCATCGGCGGCGCGGTGGTCCGCGCGCTTGAAATCACTCATCTAAATCCTCAGGTTTTCTTTTGGGCCGAGCGCCGGATGGCCTCGTTGATCTCGCGGATCGAGCGGTCGATCTCGGCCTCGTCCAGCTCTTCGGTGTGGGCCTCGCCGCTGGCCAGGCTGGCCTGGATGGTGGATGCAAACACCTCGTCGCCCAGGGACCGGGTGGACACCTCTTGCAGATTGTCCGAGGCCTCGGCGCCCTCCCACTCCACCGCCAGCACCGTGACGTTGTCGCTGCGGGGGCCGGCATTGCGCAAGGCCTGCTCGGCCAGCTCGGGCACGGCGTCGGAGATCGGCCGGCGCGTTAGCTGCTCGGTGATCGCCGCATCGCTGACGCTGCCCCACAGGCCGTCGCTGCACAACATCACCCGGTCCCCCGGCAGCAACTGCAGCGGGCCGGCGCTGTCCACCACCGGCTTGCCCGGGCTGCCCAGGCAGGTGAACAGCACGTTGCGGTTGAAGCGGTGGTTGTCGGCCGGCATCGGCTGGCCGGATTGCAGCAGCGCGCCGTGCAACTCGGTGTAGGAGTGATCGCGGGTGCGCACCAGCAATTTGTCGCCGCGCAGCAGGTACAGCCGCGAATCTCCGCAGTGCGCCCAGTACGCCGCCCGGCCCTGCATCACGCAGGCCACGATGGTGGTGCGTGGCGTGTCGAGCAGCGCACGGTCGGTGGCGTAGCGCAGCAACTGGTGGTGGCCGGCCAGCACCGCCTCCTGCAGGAAACGGGCAGGGTCTTTCAGCGTGGGCTTGGCATCGCGCTGGAACAGCGCCGAGATCGTCTGCAGCGCAAGCTGCGAGGCCACCTCGCCCTCCGGGTGGCCACCCATGCCATCGGCCAGTGCAAACAGCCCCGACGAGCGCGTGTAGCAATAGCCCATGCGGTCTTCGTTCTTGGGCCGGCCGCCACGGCGGCTGACCTGGTAGACCGAGAACCTCATGCGGTCTGGCACCGGCGGCTCAAGACTTGGCCCCGGCCTTCAGGCTTTCGATTTGCAGCTTGAGCCGCTCGGAAAAACTGAGCTTGGTGTAGCGCCGCTCGGTCTCGCGGGCCAGCTCTTTTTGCAGCGCAAACACGCTTTGTGGCCGCGACAGCGGATCGAGCGACATGCACCATTCGGTCACCTCGATCAGGTTGTCGGAATACACATTGCGCAGCCGCGACAAGCTCAGCGCCAGCCGGTCTTTCTCAAGCCGCTGCGGCGCCTCGTTGGGCGGGTAGCCCTGCATGCAGGCGTAGATGCAGGCGCCGATCGCGTAGATATCGGTCCAGGGGCCCAGCGTGCCATCACGCCGGTACATCTCGGGCGCGGCAAAACCGGGGGTGTACATCGGGCGGATGAAGTTGCCTTCCTTGGACAACACCTCGCGTGCCGCACCAAAATCCAGCATCACCGCCTTGTTGTCGTTGGTGATGAACATGTTGGCCGGCTTGATGTCCAGATGCAGCATCTTGTACTGGTGCACGATGC
>JANOBL010000266.1:0-3225 GCA_031411635.1 Betaproteobacteria bacterium | reverse complement strand
TTGCGGTCCACCCGCAGCACGCTGGCGCCCATGTCGGCCAGCAGCATGGCCGCCATCGGGCCGGGGCCGATGCCCGCCAGTTCGATCACCTTGATGCCGTGCAGCGGTCCCATCGGCGGCGTCTTCCAAGTTGTCAGAACGGTGAGAACGGTCAGAAGGGCGCGTGGTCCCGGCCCAGGATGTCGCGCGCGATGATGCCCAGATGCACTTCGCGCGGGCCGTCGGCCGATTCCATGCCCAGGCAATCGCGCAGGCGCTGCTCGTGCGGCAGATCCTTGGCCCAGCCGAAGTGGCCGTACAGGCGCATGCAGGTGTACAGCACCTCGTTGGCCACCTTCACGCCCCACCACTTGGCCATCGACGATTCCGCGTCGTGGCGCAAGCCCTTGTCCTTCAGCGACAGCGCCTTGTAGCAGAGCAAACGCGCGGCTTCCAGCTGGGTCGCGCAGATGGCCAGCTCCTGCGCCACGCCCTGCCACTTGGACGCCGGCTGGCCCAGGATCTGGCGCTGCTTGAGGTACTCCATCGTCTCCTCCAACGACTTCTGCGCGGCGCCGATGCAGGCCAGCGGCACGAAGTTGCGGTTGTAGCCGATGATGGTCATGGCCCAGATGAAGCCTTCGTTCTCCTTGCCGACCATGTTGATGTCGGGCACGCGCACGTTGTCGAAGAACATGCTGCCGCCGCGGTCGAGCTTCTGGCCCATGCGCTCGAAGTTGCTGGTCGACAGGCCGGGGGTGTCGGTGGGAACGCAGAAGAACGACAGGCCGCGCGGGCCCTTGCCGCCGGTGCGCGCGGAGACGAACACCACCTTGGAGACGCCCGTGAAGGTGATTGAGGTCTTCTCGCCGTTCAGCACCCAGTGGTTGCCGTCGCGCTCGGCCTTGGTCGTGATGTTGCCGGCGTCGGCGCCGCCGCGCGGTTCGGTGAAGGCCAGTGACATCATCTCGCCGTTGGCGATGCGGGGGATCCATTCCTTCTGCAGCGACGGGTGCAGCGACGAGGCCATCTCGCCCAGGTGGATGGCGTTGGAGACGATGTAGCGGATCTGGTGGTCGGCGCGGCCGATCTCTTCGCAGACGATGCCGCAGTCGACGAATGAGTAGCCCTGGCCACCGTACTCCTCGGGCAGGCGCAGGCGCAGCAGGCCCATATCGACGATCTTCTTCACGTAGGCGTCGGTCAGCCATTCGCCAGTGCGGTCCCAGTGCTGGTACTTGGGCAGCAACTCTTTCTCGGCAAAGGCGCGCACCGAGTCGCGCATCATGATCTGGTCTTCGTTGAGGCTGAAATCCATACGGTTCTCCTTCGTTGGCGTGTTGGTAGGCGATGGTCGGCGCCGCAGCGCCCGTGGGTTTATGCCTTGGCGTGTTCCGGGCCCGTGAACCACGGGCCGGTGATGGCTTGCTTCCAGGGCGAGTAGGTCGGGAAATTGGCCTCGCCCTCATAGGCCTGGCGGCCCAGCCTGAAATGCCGTGCCGCCTGCAGGCTTTCGATGGCCGGCAGGTTGGGGTCGTAGAACTCAAGGCCGTGCTGCGGCCGCGGGCCGGCCTTGGACACATGGCCGAAGGCCGGATGGCCCACCATGCGCTCGAGCATCCAGACGCAGTCGATGATCTTTCCCAGGTCGACGCCGGTGGTTATGCCCATGCCCTCCAGCATGTGCAGCAGGTCCTCGGTGGGCACCATGCCCGAGGCGATGCCATTGCCGCAGTACTGGCCGCCGCCGATGCCGCCCAGCGTGCCTTCGATCAGCACCGTGTTGCTCGCATCCATGTTGCGCAGCGCGGCATAGATGCAGGGCAGCGCCATACCGCGCGCGTCGTGCATGTGCAGGTGGTAGTGCTTCACCTCAGGCCAGCGGCGCTTGATCTCGCGGATGTCCGCTTCCATCTCGTGCGGCAGGCAAAAGCTCTGCGAATCGTGCAGGCCGATCTCGATCACCTCGAGCCCGGCGGCACGCAAGGCGTCGATCTGCCGGCCCAGCGACCACAGCCGGTAATCCTGCGAGAACCGGCCCAGAAAGTTCGAGCCCCAGGCCGAGGCGATGCCGGCCCTGGCCCGGGTCAGGCCGCGCGCCCGGGCATCGGCGATGGTCTCGGCCCAGCCGGCCATCGCGTCCTCGATCGAGCGGTTGACGTTGCGCCGCTGGTGCACATCGCAGATGTCCTGGAACAGCGTGCAGACATCCTGCTCGACCGTCAGCGGCGGGGAGAACTGCAGCGCCTTGAGCTGGGCCTTGCGGTTGTGGGTGAAGGTGAGGTACCGCACGCCCGGGTGCGGTGCAATGCTTCTGAGCAGTTCCTCGAAGCAGGCCATCTGCGGCACAAAGCGCGGGCTGACGAAGGCGCCCACCGTGATGCGCTTCAGGCCTGTCGCCGACAGCGCCTGCAGCAGTTCGAGGCGCGCCTGAAGCGGGATGCCCTTGTCCGCGATGCCAAAGCCTTCGCGCAGGATTTCCTCGCTGTAGATCACGGTGGGCCAATTCACGGGCATCTCCGCCACCGGGCGATCCCGGCGATTGTTAAATATCTACCTATTATGGCAAACGGCTCTAAATAGTCAACTATTTGAGACCGAAGGCCCCAGCAGCCGCAGCAGCATTCTTGCCAGGCCCGGCGCATTCGTTTTTAATGGTTAACCAATTGAATGCGCCCTCGCTGGGGTTGACCCTAGTCACCAGGGCATCAAGACACACCGGAGACGGCGATGAGACCCCTGGCAGGCATCCAGGTCCTGGACTTTTCCACCATCTTTGCCGGCCCCCACTGCGGCCAGCTTCTGGGCGACTACGGCGCCGATGTCATCAAGATCGAGCCGCCCAAGGGCGACGACGCGCGCAACTGGCAGCCCTTCCATACCGGGCAGCCCGGCTCGGGCACGCTGTTCCTGGTGGTCAACCGCAACAAGCGCAGCATCGTCGTGGACTTGAAGAGCAGCGACGGCATCAGCATCGTGCGGCGGCTGGCGGCGCAGGCCGACGTGGTGCTGCAGAACTTCAGCGCCGGTGTCATGGAGCGCCTGGGGCTGGGCCACGCGGAGCTGCGGCTAGCCAATCCCAGGCTCATCTATTGCACGATCTCAGCCTTCGGCGAGACCGGCCCGCTGGCGCATGGGCGCGGCTACGACCCGATGATGCAGGCCTTCAGCGGCATGATGAAGATCCCCACGCAAGGCGAGCCGCCGCCGGCGCGCATCAACATCCCGCTGATCGACTTCACCACC
>JANOBL010000265.1:0-5085 GCA_031411635.1 Betaproteobacteria bacterium | reverse complement strand
AGACCTGCGATGCGCTGCTGGTGGTGGGCTCGCGGCTGCGCAGCAACGAGACGCTGAAGTACGACCTGAAGCTGCCGCAGCCGCTGCTGCGCATCGATGCCGATGCCAGCGCCGACGGCCGCGGTTATGCCAATGACATGTTTGTCTGCGGTGATTCGGCGCTGGCTCTGGACGGCCTGGCGTATCGCTTGGAGGGGCGCTTGAAGGGCCAGTTTCAAGTCGACGCGAGCCTGGGCGACGACCTGGTGCAAGCCCGCCGCGCGGCCGAGGCGCTGATGCTCGACAGCCTGGGCCCGTATGCCGGCCTGCTGCAAGCCTTGCAGGCGCGGGTGGGGGCCAAGTACCACTGGGTGCGCGACGTCACGCTGTCCAACAGCATGTGGGGCAACCGCCAGCCGCGCCTGAACGACCCGCAAGCCGGCGTGCATGCACTGGGTGGCGGCATCGGCCAGGGCATGCCGATGGCGATCGGTGCCGCGGTCAGCGCCGCCGTTTTTGCCACGGACGCCGGGGCAGGCGTCAAGACCTGGTGCCTGGCCGGCGACGGCGGCTTCATCCTGAACCTGGGTGAGCTGGCCACCGCGGTGCAAGAGCAGGCCGACCTGACGATCCTGCTGATGAACGACAAGGCCTACGGCGTGATCAAGAACATCCAGGACGCGCAGTACGGCGGCCGCAAGGTGTATGCCGATCTGCACACGCCCGACTATGCGCTGCTGTGTGCGGCTATCGGCATGGCGCACCGCCGGGTGGCCAACCAGGCCGAGCTGGAAGCCGCGCTCGATGAAGCGGTGCGCCAGCGCGGCCCGCGCATCGTCGAGGTCGACATGCTGGCCTTTGGCCCGTTCAAGGCCCCGTTTGCCGGGCCGCCGGTCAACCCGAACAACCCGTTGCCCGCACCTGCGGCATAAACGGCGACATGAGCGGCGACATGAGCGGCGACATGAGCGGCGGCTTGAACCGGACGCAGGTGATGCCAAACGTCGTGATCATCGGCCTGGGTGCGATCAGCACCGGCGTGCTGGGCTTGCTGGCCCAGGAGCCCGGCTTGCAAGTCACCGGCGTGCTGGTACCCGAAGCCGGTCTGGCGGCAGCCCGCGCCGCGCTGGCAAAAATGCCACAACGCCCGGGCCTTGCCATCACCGCCGCCAGCCGGCTGCAAGACCTGGCGCGCCCCGATCTGCTGGTGGAATGCGCCGGCCATGCCGCGCTGGCCGAGCATGTGCTGGGGGCGCTGGCAGCGGGCATTCCGTGCATTGCGGCGTCGGTGGGTGCGCTGTCCGATGCCCGGCTGCTGGACCAGCTCGAAGCCGCGGCACGCCAGGGGCGCACCCGGCTGCAGTTGGTGGCCGGCGCCATCGGTGCGATCGACGCGCTGGCCGCCGCCAGGCTGGGTGGCCTGGACAGCGTGCGCTACACCGGCACCAAGCCGGCACGGGCCTGGGCCGGCACGCCGGCTGAAACCTTGCTGGACCTGGCGACGCTGGCCAGCCCCACGGTGTTTTTTGAAGGCACGGCCCGCGAGGCCGCCACCCAGTACCCGAAAAACGCCAATGTCGCGGCCACCGTGGCGCTGGCCGGCCTGGGGCTGGACAACACCCGGGTGCGCCTGGTGGCTGATCCGACCAGCACGCAAAACACCCACCAGGTGGAGGCCGCAGGCGCGTTCGGAGATTTCAGCCTGACGATGAACGGCAAGCCGCTGGCGGCCAACCCCAAAACCTCGGCGTTGACGGTGTACAGCGTGGCGCGCGCCGTGCTCAACCAGGTCCGCCCCCTCGTCATCTAGGCCTCGATATGAGCGACATTGCGCACCACCCGATCAACATCGCCGGCACTTGGCGCGACGGCGGCGGCGCGCGCTACGCCAGCCTGTACCCGGCCACCCAAGAAGCGGTGGCCACACTCAACGCAGCCAGTCTGGCCGATGTGGACGAGGCCATTGCCGGCGCCCAGCAGGCGTTTGAGCACAGCGGCTGGGCTCAAGCCAAGCCGCATGAGCGTGCGGCGGTGCTGCACCGCGTGGCCGCGCTGATCCGCGAGCAGGCCGAGCCGCTGGCCCAGATGCAGCGTCAGGACAACGGCAAGCCGATCAACGAAACCCGGGCCCTGGTGGCCAGCGCGGCCGGCACGTTCCAGTACATGGCGGCGGCGGCCGAGACGCTGGAAGAAGCGATCACGCCGTCGCGTGGCCCTTGTCTGACGATGAGCGTGCACGAGGCCATGGGCGTGGTGGCCGCGATCACGCCGTGGAACTCACCGATTGCCAGCGAGGCGCAAAAGCTGGCCCCGGCGCTGGCCGCTGGCAATGCGGTGGTGATCAAACCGGCGGAAGTGACGCCGCTGGCCGCGCTGGCGCTGGCCCGCATCTGTGAGCAGGCCGGCCTGCCCAAAGGCCTGGTCAGCGTGTTGCCGGGCCGCGGCTCGGTGATTGGCGACGCCATCACCCAACACCCGCTGGTCAAGCGTGTGTCGTTCACCAGCGGCACCAGCACCGGCCGCCATATCGCCCATATCGCCCATATCGCCGCCGACAAGATGATGCCGGTGTCGCTGGAGCTGGGCGGCAAGTCCGCGACCATGGTGCTGGCCGATGCCGACATCGACCATGCGGTGGCCGGCGTGCTGTACGGCATCTTCAGCTCGTCGGGCGAGAGCACCAACGAAGCACCGCCGCCCTGGGCGCAGTGAGCACCGATTTCCTCAACCTTGGCTTCCCCTCACACCATGAACACTTCACGCCGTACCCTGCTGTGCCTGTCCGCGGCGGCGCTTGCCGCTTTTGCCAGCACAGGCGTCAGCGCTCAAGCCCAGGCCTGGCCCAGCAAGCCGGTCACCATCGTCGTGGCCTACCCGGCGGGGGGCGACTCCGACGTGGTGGCCCGCGTTTATGCCGAAAAGCTGTCGGCCCGGCTGGGCCAGCAGGTGCTGGTGGACAACCGCCCCGGCGCCAGCGGCACGATAGGCGCCAACGCGGTGGCGCGCGCGCCGGCCGATGGCTACACGCTGCTGTTTGTGCCTGCCACGTTTGCAATCGCCCAGCATGTGCTGAAACCCACGCCGGCCACCGCGCACGATGTGGTCAAGGACTTCACCCCGATCATCAAGACCGGCGACATCCCGTTGCTGGCGGTCACCAGCCCGTCCACCGGCATCAAGGACATGAAACAGGCGCTGGCCGACGCCAAGGCCGGCAAGCCGCTGACCTACGGCACGCCCGGGGCCGGCTCATCGATGCACATTGCCGGTGAGCTGCTGAACCGCGCCGCCGGCGTGCACATCAACCATGTGCCGTACAAAGGCGTGGCGCCGGTGGTCACCGACACCTTGGGCGGCCATGTCAGCGTGGGCTGGATCACCCCGGGTGCGATTGCCAACCATGTGGCCACCGGCAAGTTGATTGCACTGGCGGTGGCCGAGCGCAAACGCAGCCCGCTGCTGCCGCAAGTGCCCACGCTGATCGAGCTGGGCTACAAGGATGTGGACGTGGGCGCCTGGATGGGCCTGCTGGGGCCCAAAGGCCTGCCGGCCGAGGTGGTGGGCACGCTGAACCGGCACCTCAACGAGATCATCAAGATGCCCGATGTGGTGGCCCGGATGACGGCGCTGGGCATCGTGCCGGTGGGTGGTGAGCCGGCGGTGATGGCCCAGCAGGTGCAGGCCGACAGCGAGCGCTTTGGCAAGCTGGTCAAAGAGCTGGGTGTGCAGGCCGATTGACTTTGATTCTTCAGGCAGTGGAGCAGCGCATGAGCATTCTCGGCATTGAAGAGATCACCTACGGCGTGGCCGATCCCGCATCTTGCGAGCGCTTTTTTCTCGACTGGGGTTTGACCCTGGTGCAGCGCAGCGATGCCCGGCTGGTGTTTGAATGCCAGAACGGCTGCCGGGTGGTGGTGGCCGACCCCGCGCGCTGCGCGCTACCGGCAGCGATGGAGGCCGGCCCCACGTTGCACGAGGTGGTGTGGGGCGTGGCCACGGCCGATGAGCTGGCCGCGGTGGCCCGGCGCCTGCACGACCAGCCGGGCTTTGTGCAAGGCAATTTTGATGGCTTTGAGCGCGTGGGCTGCACCGACCCCAATGGCCTGGCCTTCAAGGTGCAGGTCACGGCCAAGCGCCCGCTGGCGGCAAGCAGCGCGGTCAGCGCGCGCTACAACACCTGGTCGCAGAAAGACCGTATCAACCAGCGTGCGCCGGCCTACGAGCGCGCCGTGCCGATCGAAGTGGGCCATGTGGTGTTTTTCGTCAGCGATGTGTTGGCCGGCGAGCGCTTCTACGCCGAGACGCTGGGCTTTGTGGCGTCCGACCGCTACCCGCAGCGTGGCAGCTTTTTGCGCTGCGCGCCGGATGGCGGCCACCATGACCTGTTCCTGCTGCAAACCCCCAGCGGTAAGCCGGGGCTGAACCATGTGGCCTTCACGGTGCGTGATATCCACGAGGTGTTCGGCGGCGGCCTGCATTTCAGCCGCTGCGGTTGGGAGACGCAGTTGGGTCCGGGCCGGCACCCCATTTCGTCGGCCTATTTCTGGTACTTCAAAAACCCCGCCGGTGCGCTGTGCGAGTACTACGCCGACGAAGACCAACTCACCGCCGACTGGCAGCCGCGCGACTTCGAGCCCGGCCCCACGGTGTTTGCCGAATGGGCCGTGGCCGGTGGGCTGGACGGCCATACCCGGCGCCAGAAAAATGCTGCCGGCCCAGCGCCGTCGGCCAAATTCCTGACGGAAAAGCCATGAATCGCAGGCACTTCTTCTTGGCGCCGGTGTTGGCTGCGGCCGCCGGTTTGCCCACTGGCGCGGCGGCGCAAGCCACCTCAACACTGGTGCAAGGGCCGTGGAAGCTGGTCGCGCCATTCCCGCCCGGTGGCCCGGTCGATGTGCTGGCCCGGCTGCTGGCCACCGGCCTGCAAGAGCGCCACGGCCAGGCGGCCATCGTCGACAACAAGCCCGGCGCGGCCGGCAACCTGGGTATCGAGGCGGTCAAGCGCGCGGCCCCCGATGGCAAGACGCTGCTGGTGGTGCCGGCGGGCAACCTGACGATCAACCCGACGCTGCTGCCCAACCTGCCGTACCAGGTGCAGAACGATTT